>NZ_JARXXY010000010.1:0-210186 GCF_029893845.1 Micromonospora sp. A200
CCGGGCGCGGGCCACCCCGCGCGAGCCGCCGGGGGGGGGTGGCGGGCCGCGCCGGGGGCAGACACCGGGCCCCCGGGGGGGGGGGGGGGGGGGCGGGGGGGGGGGGGCCCGGGCCCCCCCCACCCGCCACGGTGCTGGGGGCGGACGGAACCACGAGCGTGATACCTCAGCGGCATATTGATACCTCTGAGGTATCACCCGCTCAACGGTCACCCGGCCCATCAGCTCGGGTTCGGTCACCCGGGGCGGTGATCGGTATCGGAGCCGGGACCGGCCCCGAGCGGGGCCGGAGCCGGCCGGGTCGCTCACTGCGGTGCGCGGACCTCGTGGGTGAGGAACGGCAGGACGGCGGCGGGCAGGGCCGGTGCGGCGACGATGTCGTAGTGGGTGAGGCCGGGCAGCACGGCCAGCCGGGACGCCGGCCGGTCGGTGCCGTCCCAGCCGGCGTCCCGCCGGCCGCCGCCGAGCAGCCCGAAGAACTCCGCCATGTGGGTGACCGGGATCGAGTCGGCGTCGGCGTAGACCAGCATGGTGGGCACGGTGAGGGCGGCGACCTCGGCCGACCAGTCGTACTCGCGGCGCAGCAGGTCGCCACCCTTGGCCCAGAGCCGCGGCCAGTCCTCGGGGCGGGGCGCGACCCGCGCGTACAGCTCGTGCGGGGGCGTGCCCCGCATCTGCTCACCGATCCGCCCGTCCTGGCCGGCCATCGCGGCGAGCACCTCGGGATACCAGCCCTGCCGCCGGCACGGGGTGGAGACCAGCACCAGCCGCCGGATGAGCCCGGGATGCTGGATCGCGGTACGCAGCGCCACCCCGCCGCCGAGGGAGTAGCCGAGCAGGTCGACGCCGGGCAGGTCGAGGTGCCGCAGCAGGGCGGCGACGTCCTCGGCCATCGTCTCGTACCGCAGTGGACGGTCGACGTCGGCGGTGCGCCCGTGCCCCTGCAGGTCGACGGCGACCACCTGCCGCCGCTGCGCGAGGACGGGCAGGACCGGGGCGAACATCTCCACCGCGCCGTACCCGCCGTGCAGCAGCACCAGCGGCCGGCCGCTGCCGTGCGTCTCGTACCAGAGGTGCAGACCGTTGACGTCCGCGTAGCTCACCGGCGGTGCCTCCCGTTCGTCCCCGTGCCGCCCCCATCCTGACAACGCCCTACGACGCCGCGCGGACCCGTCGTCCAGCCTCGGTTCGTGGCGGTCCACGAGCTCTCCCGCATCGACGCGCGCCGCATCGCCGTGCGGGCGCAGCTCCTGGACAGTTCGCGGCCGGCCCACCTGCCCGACCTGGTGCGCCGCCTGACGCTGCTCCAGATCGACCCGACCGCCGCCATCGCGCCGAGCGCCGATCTCGTGGCGTGGAGTCGCCTCGGGTCGTCGTACTCGCCCGCCGAGCTGGAGGCGGCCCTGGCGGACCGGACCCTGCTCGAGCTTCGGGGCGATGATCCGGCCCGCCGAAGACCTGGCCCTCTACCGCGCGGAGATGGCCGAGTGGCCCGGGCGCGGGGAGCTGCGCGACTGGCAGGAGGCCAACCGGGACTGGGTACGGGCCAACGACGCGTGTCGGCGCGACATCCTCGACCGGCTCGGCGCGATGGGGCCCCTGCCGTCACGCGACCTTCCGGACACCTGCGCGGTGCCGTGGAAGTCGAGCGGGTGGACCAACAACCGCAACGTCACCCAGTTGCTGGAGTTCATGGTGCGGCGGGGCGAGGTCGCCGTCGCCGGGCGGAAGGGCTCTCCGGGTCGACGCGATCCACGAGGACGTCGCCTTCGACCGGACCGTGACCGCCGCCGTCGAGGGCGAGCTCAGGGAGCTGGCCGACTGGCTCGCACTGGATCTCGTACTGCGGTGAGTGGTGGGCGCGGCAGGTTTCGAACCTGCGACCCCCCGCTTGTAAGGCGGGTGCTCTCCCACTGAGCTACGCGCCCGGAACGCCCCGTACGGCGGGCCGGAGGGTGGCAAGCTTACCTGCCGGCCTCCGGCCCGGTCGAACGGTGTGCCCGGTTAGCGGCTGTCGGGCGTCAGGCGGCGACGGCCTCCGCGAGGGCCTTGCGCCAGCCCTCCTGGTCGCGCGCCTCGCCCGGCATGTTCATCTCGGCGAACCGGACGACGCCGGCCTTGTCGATGACGAAGGTGCCCCGGTTGGCGATGCCGGCGACGTCGTTGAAGACGCCGTAGGCCTGGGCGACCGCCCCGTGCGGCCAGAAGTCGGCCAGCAGCGGGAACTGGTAACCCTCCCGCTCGGCCCAGATCTTGTGGCTGTAGACCGAGTCGACGCTGACGGTGAGCACCTGGACGTCGTCGTTGACGTACTCGTTGAGGTTGTCCCGCACCTCGCACAGCTCGCCCTGGCAGATGCCGGTGAAGGCGAGCGGGTAGAAGACCAGCAGCACGGTGCGCCTGCCCCGGAAGTCCGAGAGCCGGACCTCCTGGTTGTTCTGGTCCTTGAGCACGAAGTCCGGCGCCTCGGCGCCAACCTCGATGGGCATGCGAGCTCCTTGGGTTGAGTCTGGAGGTGGGAACAGCCTGCCACACCCGGCGGCGACCGCCGGCGGGCCACAGGCGGCGGAACTACTTCTTGCCCTTGGACCCCCGCCGCAGCACCAGGCGGGCACCACTCCAGTCCCGGCCGGCGTTGATCGTCGAGGTCTGCTGGAGCCCAGCGGTCTGCGCCGACTCGGCGACCTCGCTCGGCTCGACGTGCCCGTCCCGGCCGGCCTTCGGGGTCAGCAGCCACACGACTCCGGCGTCGGCCAGCGGGCCGAGGGCGTCGACGAGGAGTTCGAAGAGGTCACCGTCGCCGTCGCGGTACCAGACCAGCACCGCGTCGACCACCTCGTCGGTGTCCTCGTCGACCAGATCTCCACAGCGGTCGGTCAGGGCGTCGCGGAGATCCTGGTCGACGTCGTCGTCGTACCCCATCTCCATGACGACCATCCCCGGCTCGATCCCGAACCGGTCCGCCAGGCTGCGTACCCCGTCGGCGGCCTGACCTGCGGTCGCGCTCACTGTCGCGTGCCTCCTCATCTCATCCCTGCTCGCGGCGTCGGGCGACGCCGTCAGGCAAAGTCCACACAGTTGCGGGCCCACGCGCAAGTGGCGCACCGGGTGGAACGGAATTTACCGTGCCAGCAGCGTACGGGCACCCTGGGTAATGGCTTCCTCGGAGACCAGAACCTGACGGGCGGCCGGACCTAATGGTACAAACGAGTCGACTCCGGCTACTCGCCGCGCGGCACCCACATATCCGGCGTCGACCAGCGCCGCGATGATCCCCTCGCCGACGCCGCCGGACCGGCGTGTCTCGTCCACCACCAGCACCCGGCCGGTCGCCGAGGCCTCACGGATGATGTCCGCCACCGGCAGCGGGGCCAGCCACCGCAGATCCACCACCCGGGTGCCGATCCCTTCGTCGGCCAGGACGGCGGCGGCCCGCAGCGACATCCGCACCCCGTTACCGAAGGTGAGGATGGTGACATCCTGGGCCGAGCCGACGCCGTAGACCCGGGCGCGGCCGATCGGCACGTGCCCGGCCGTCCACCCGCCGGGCTCCGCGTACTGCCCCAGCCACTCGCCGTCGCCGGGTTCGTACAGGTCGCGGGTGTGGTAGAGCGCGATGGGCTCCAGGACGACGCAGACGCTGCCGTCCACCGCCGCGGCGGCCAGGCAGGTGCGCAGCAGCGGCGCGGCGTCGTCCGGCCGCGCCGGCACCGCGATCACCAGGCCGGGCACATCCCGGAGTACGGCCACCGAGTTGTCGTTGTGGAAGTGCCCGCCGAACCCCTCCTGGTACGCCAGCCCCGGCACCCGCACCACCATCGGGTTGCGGAACGCCCCCTGCGAGAAGAACTGCATGGTGGCCGCCTCGCCGCGCAGCTGGTCCTCGGCGTTGTGCAGGTACGCCAGGTACTGGATCTCCGGCACCGGCAGCAGCCCGGCCAGCCCGGCCCCCAGGCCCAGCCCCAGCACGGAGGTCTCGTCGAGCAGCGTGTCGAAGACCCGCGCCGGGCCGAACTTCTCGCGCAGCCCCTTGGTCACCCCGTACACCCCGCCCTTGGCGGCGACGTCCTCGCCGAAGACCGCCAGCTGCGGATGGGCGAGCAGCCCGTCGGCCAGGGCCGCGTTGATGCTCTGCGCGAGGGTGAGCGGGCCGGCCAGCTCCGGCGGCTTCCCGCCGAACGCCTCGACGCGGGCGCCGGCCCCCGACCCGCCGGCCCGCGCCGCCACCTCCGCCACCGCCGCGGCGACCCGGGCCGGCCGGCGGGGCGCGAGCGGGGCCACCACCTCGGCCGCCGTGGCGAGCTTGGGCTCGTCGAGCACCTCCTCGGCGATCCGGCGGATCTGCCAGCCGCGCTCGTCGTACCGGGACAGCAGTTCCCCGCCGGTGGCCAGTCCCGCGTCGACCAGCAGCCGGGCGGTGGCGAGCACCGGGTCGCGCGCCTCGTCCGCGGCGATCTCGGCGGCGCTGCGGTAGGCGCTCTCCGCGTCCGCGCCGGCGTGCCCCAGCAGCCGTACGGTGCGCAGATGCAGCACCGCCGGCCGCCGGTGCCGGCGCACCCAGGCCGCCGCCTCGGCAGCCACCCGATACGTCTCGACCGGGTCCGCGCCGTCGGCGGCGAACCAGCGCAGCCCGGGCCGGGCCCGCAGGGTTCGCTCGACCCAGCCCTGCGGCGAGCGGACGCTGATGCCCAGCCCGTTGTCCTCGCACACGAAGAGCACCGGGATGCGCAGCCCGGTGTGGTCGTACCAGCCGGCGGTGTTCAGCGCGGCGGTGGCGCTGGCGTGGTTGACCGAGGCGTCGCCGAAGGAGCAGACCACGATGGCGTCGCGCGGCCAGGGCGAGCGCGGCGGGGCGGCGGCGACGTCCCGACGGCCGGCCGTCTCCACCCGGCGCAGCCGCTCGAGGGCCAGGCCCAGGCCGACCGCCCGGGGCAGGTGCGAGGCGATGGTGGAGGTGGTGGGCACCACCGCCAGGTCGGCCCGGCCGAAGACCTTGTGCCGGCCCCCGGCGAGCGGCTCCCGCGTCGAGGCGACCATCCCGCGCAGCACGTCCCGCGCGGCGGCGGCGTACGCGTCCGGCTGGACCGCGCCGAACGCCGGGCCGCCCGAGGTCGCGCCGCCACCGGCAGCCGGGTCGTCGGTGGGGTCCGCGACCGGATCGGTGGGGGCGGGGACCGCCTCGGCGGTGCCGTCCGCGCCGACCTGGTAGGCGGCCGCGCCCATGAGTGCGCCGCCGACCGGGGACGACTCCGGGCGGGCCGTCCGCTCGTCGGACGGCTCGTCACCCACCACCGGCGACGTGGCGTCATCGGGGGCGCCGGCGGGCTCGGGGGCGCCGGCGGTGGGCGTGGCCTCGTCGTCGCCGTCGGCGGCCGGGAACTCGCCGGCGGCCCGGGCGGCGCGGGCGCAGTAGAAGGCGCCGGAGCGGTAGTGCAGCAGGGCCGGATCGGTGGGACGCAGCGCGGCGGCGACGGCGGCGTTCGCCTCGTGCCCGGCCGAGCCGATGGTGTAGAAGCCCTCCCCGAAGCTGCGCAGCCAGCGGCCGGCCAGGTCGAGCTGGCGGCTGGTGACCTGGGCGTCGAAGAGGGCGAGCAGCTGGTGCCCGGTCAGCGCGACGCCGTCGCGGACCGGCTGCGCCGGGTCACGTCGCCGCTCGGGCTCGGGCAGCGCGCCCAGGCTCTCCCGGAACCGGTCGTCGAGATGCTGCGCGGTGGTCACGTCGATCAGCATTACCGACGGAGGCCAGGGTCGCCCACTCGGACACGATCCGCCCGGCCGGGCTCACTCCGGGCCGCACTGCTCCGGGCAGCCGCCGTCGGACACCTTCCAGACCAGTTCGCGCAGGGTGGCCAGCTCGTCGGTGCTCAGGCCGGCGAGCAGTCGTGAGTCGCTCATCACCTGGTGCACCCGCTCCCGCATCCGGCGGCCGGCATCCGTCACGACCAGCGTCTTCTGCCGCCGGTCGGCCGGGTCGACCCGGCGTTCGACCAGGCCGGCCTGCTCCAGCTTGTCGACCAACGCGGTGACGTTGGACCGGTCGCAGCGCAACTGCTCGGCGAGGTCCCGGGCGGGCAACGGCCGGTCGGGGTCCAGCTCGTGCAGGGCGCGGGCCGCCGCCGGGGTCAGCCCCAGCTCGCCGACCTCGACGTCCTGGTAGTGCCGGATGGCGGAGGCGATGTGCATGATCCGGCGCACCGCGTCCCCGGCCAGCCCGGAGCGGTCGCCCAGGTCGGATCCGGTGGGAACGGTGCTCTGCGTCATGTCTCACATCCTACTTGCGGGCAAATAGTTGAGCGGCTCTACTATTGGCAAGCTCACGCATCTGCGACCGAGAGGCTCCACCATGTCCGACCTCACCGTCCTCGCCATCTCCGGCAGCCTCCGCGAGGCGTCGTTCAACACCGCGCTGATCCGGGCCGCGCAGCGGCTCGCCCCGGCCGGCCTGACCATCGAGCAGTACACCGGCCTCGGCGCGATCCCACCGTTCAACCAGGACGTCGAGCCCGAGCCGTCGGCGGCCGTGCTGGACCTGCGGGAGCGGATCGCGGCGGCGGACGGCCTGCTCATCGCCACCCCCGAGTACAACTACGGCGTACCGGGCGTGCTGAAGAACGCCCTCGACTGGGCGTCGCGCCCCAGCTTCCCGATCACCTCGTGGGTCTCCCCGCTGGCCCACAAGCCGATCGCCATCGTCGGCGCCGCGCCGACCGGGATGGGCACCGTCCGCGCCCAGCTCCAGCTGCGCCAGCTCTTCCTCTGGACCGACTCCGCGGTGGTCACCAAGCCGGAGATCATCGTCACGAACGCCCACGAGAAGCTCACCGAGGACGGCGGGGTCAAGGACGAGACGACCGAGACGCTGCTGCGCGCCCTCCTCGACGCCCTCGTCACCAAGATCCGCGTCACCCAGCTCGCCGCCGCCACCGCCTGACCCGCCAGCCCCGGTCGATCACGAGGTTGGCGACGTCAGGAGGATCGGCAGGCCGCCAACGTCGTGATCACCGGGGGTGGACGCCCTGCTGTTCCTCAAGTGTCGGCGGGGTGTGGCGCTGGGCGTCACCTGACGGTCACGCACGCTCGCGACGCTTCCCGGGCCGGTACGGAACCGGACCCTGGGGAGGAAACATGGCACTGTCCCGACGTGCTGTCCTGATCACCGGCGCGGCGCTCGGCGCGGTCGGCGCGACAACCGGCCCGCCCGCCGCGGCCGCCGGCGCGGACCACTCGGCGGGACCGGTCGGCGGGGCCACGTTCCGCCGGCTGGCCTGGCCGTTCACCCTCGGCGTGGCCTCCGGCGACCCCGACCACGAGGGCTTCGTCCTGTGGACCCGGCTGGCGCCGCAGCCGCTGGCCGAGGACGGCCTCGGCGGGATGCCCCGCCGGTCCGTGGAGGTGCGCTGGGAGGTCGCCGCGGACGAACGCTTCCGGCAGGTGGTCCGGCGGGGCACGGCGACCGCCCGCCCCGAATCGGCGCACAGCGTGCACGTCGAGCTGGCCGGTCTGCTGCCCGGCCGGGAGTACTTCTACCGCTTCCAGGCCGAGGGGCACACCTCACCGGTCGGGCGGACCCGGACCGCCCCGGCGCCGTGGACCCTGCCCGCCGCTCTGGCCATGGGCTTCGCCTCCTGCTCGCACTACGAGCAGGGCTGGTTCACGGCGTACCGGCGGCTGGCCGAGACGGAGCCGGAACTCATCCTGCACCTGGGCGACTACCAGTACGAGTACGCGCGGGAGTTCGGGCCGAACCGGCCGCGCGGCCACGAGGGCCCGGAGACCCGCACGCTGGCCAACTACCGGCAGCGGCACGCCCAGTACAAGAGCGACGCGGACCTGCAGGCCGCGCACGCGGTCGCTCCCTGGGCGGTGGTCTTCGACGACCACGAGGTGGAGAACAACTGGGCCGACGAGGTGCCCGAGACGCCGGACCCGGACTTCCCTGCCCGGCGGGCGGCGGCCTTCCAGGCGTACTACGAGAACATGCCGCTGCGCCGCAGCTCGGTGCCGCGCGGCATCGACATGCAGCTCTACCGGCGGCTGCGGTGGGGCCGGCTGGCCACCTTCCACCTGCTCGACACCCGGCAGTACCGCGACGACCAGGCCTGCGGGGACGGCTACCGCGACTGCGCGGCGGCGGCCGACCCGGCCCGGTCGATCACCGGCGCCGAGCAGGAGGCCTGGCTGCTGGACGGGTTCCGCCGCTCCGAGGCCCGCTGGGACCTCCTCGGCCAGCAGGTCTTCTTCGCCCAGCGCGACCGGGACGCCGGGCCGGTCACCGTGACCAGCATGGACGCCTGGGACGGGTACGTCGCCTCCCGGGACCGGATCACCCGCGGCTGGGTCGCCGCCGGGGTGCGCAACCCGGTGGTGCTCACCGGGGACGTGCACGCGCACTGGGCCAGCGACCTGAAGCTGGACTACGCCGACCCGACCTCGCGGACGGTCGGCAGCGAACTGGTCTGCTCCTCGGTGACCTCGGGCGGGGACGGCTTCGACTCCGCCAGCGGCTCGCACCCGTGGCTGACGACCAATCCGCACCTGCGCTTCCAGAACAACCTGCGCGGCTTCGTCCGCACCACCATCACCCCCGGCCAGCTGAAGGCCGACTTCGCGGTGCTGCCGTACGTGAGCCGGCCGGACGCGCCCGCGTACACCCGCGCCTCGTTCGTGATCGAGGACCGGGTGCCCGGGCTGCACCAGACGTACGACCGGCCTCCCGCGCCCACCGCCCGCCTGGCCCCCGGCATCGACCAGGACCGGTACACGGTCGAGACGGAAACCTCGCGTCCCTGACCCCCACCCCTTCCCCGGGGCGCCCTCCGGGCGCACCCCTCTGGGCGCACTTTCACGGAAAGAGTGGCCATTCCGCGCGGGATGGCCACTCTTTCCGTGAAAGAGGGTCCCCGAGGCGGCCCGGGGACGGGGACGCGGGTCAGGCGGGGAGGAAGGAGAAGCGGACCTGGCGGGTGGGGTTGTCGCCGTTGCTGTCGACCAGGGTGAGGGACTGCCAGGTGCCCAGCGCCAGGCGGCCGTCGAGCACCGGCAGGGTCGCGTACGGGGGCACGAACGCCGGGAGCACGTGGTCGCGTCCGTGCCCCGGCGAGCCGTGCCGGTGCCGCCACCGGTCGTCGGTGGGGAGCAGGTCGTCCAGCGCGCGCAGCAGGTCGTCGTCGGAGCCGGAGCCGGTCTCGATGATCGCCAGGCCGGCGGTGGCGTGCGGCACGAAGACGTGCAGCAGCCCGTCGCCCTGGCCGGCGACGAACCGCTCGGCCTCGGCGGTGATGTCCTGGACGGTCGGCCGGGACCCGGTCCGGACGGTGATCACCTCACTGCGCATACCGCGCATTCTGCCGCACCGGCTCAGCAGCTGCCGCCGCCTCCGCCGTCCGAGCCGCCCCAGCTCGATCCGCCGCCGTCCGAGCCGCTGTGGGAACCCGACCCACCGTCGGAGCCGCCCCAGAAACCGGACCCGCTCCAGAAGCCAGAGCCGCCGCCCCGGCCGGAATCCGACGGGCCAGGTTCCGACGGACTCCAGCCGGAGTCCGACGGGCCGGGGTCCGGGACGTCGCAGCCGGGGTCCGCGCCGGCGTCCCCGTACGGCCCCGCCGCGTACCAGCCGGCCGCCGCGTCGTCGGCGCGGGACCGGCGGCGGGGACGGCGGGCGTCGCGGGCCAGTCCGACGACGAGCAGCAGCGCGAGCGCGCCCAGTGCCACGAACCCCACCATCTCCGGCCTCCCCGCCAGCAGGCCGGCGAGCCCCACCGCCATGCCGGCCACGCCGGCGACGACCGTCACGAGCCCCAGGAGCACCAGTCGCCATCGCATGCCCGAAGGGTAGGGACGGCGGACAAGCGCCCGGTCGACTAGCGCATCGGCCAGTTGCGCAAAGTTACTGACGGGTACCTGTGTTGAGCGTCGCGTCTGGGGGAGCTAGACGTGACGACGGGTGCCACCAGGGGGCAGGATGGCGCTAGAGACCTATCCCACACACAACCGAGGGAACGCCTGTGGCTACGGAACGCAAGCGCCCGGTGATCACCGCTGGTCTGCCGAGCCAGCTTCCGGACATCGACCCTGAAGAGACCGGCGAATGGGTCGAGTCACTCGACGGTGTCATCGACGAGCGCGGAACCAAACGCGCCCGCTACGTCATGCTGCGCCTGCTGGAGCGGGCCCGCGAGCGCCAGGTCGGGGTGCCGTCGCTGACCACCACCGACTACATCAACACCATCGCTCCGGAGCGCGAGCCGTGGTTCCCGGGTGACGAGCACATCGAGCGGCGGATCCGGGCCTACATCCGGTGGAACGCGGCGATGCTGGTACACCGGGCGCAGCGCCCGGAGATCAGCGTGGGCGGGCACATCTCCACCTTCGCCAGCTCCGCCTCGCTCTACGAGGTGGGCTTCAACCACTTCTTCCGGGGCAAGAACCACCCTGGCGGCGGCGACCACATCTACTACCAGGGTCACGCCTCCCCCGGCATGTACGCGCGGGCGTTCCTGGAGGGGCGGCTCAGCGAGGACCAGCTCGACGGGTTCCGGCAGGAGCTGTCCCACCCGGGCGGCGGGCTGCCGTCGTACCCACACCCGCGGCTGATGCCGGACTTCTGGGAGTTCCCCACCGTCTCGATGGGGCTCGGCGGCCTGAACGCCATCTACCAGGCCCGGTTCAACCGGTACCTGCAGCACCGGGGCATCAAGGACACCTCCGACCAGCACGTCTGGGCCTACCTTGGCGACGGCGAGATGGACGAGCCGGAGACCCTCGGCGCGATCGGCGTGGCCGCCCGCGAGGAGCTCGACAACCTCACCTTCGTGATCAACTGCAACCTCCAGCGGCTGGACGGACCGGTCCGCGGCAACGGCAAGGTCATGCAGGAGCTGGAGGCGTTCTTCCGGGGCGCCGGCTGGAACGTGATCAAGGTGGTCTGGGGCCGGGAGTGGGACCCGCTGCTCGCGGCGGACACCGACGGCGCGCTGGTCAACCTGATGAACACCACGCCCGACGGCGACTACCAGACCTACAAGGCGGAGTCCGGGGCGTACGTCCGGGAGCACTTCTTCGGCCGCGACCCGCGGACCCGCAAGATGGTCGAGCACCTGAGCGACGATGAGATCTGGAACCTCAAGCGGGGTGGGCACGACTACCGGAAGCTCTACGCGGCCTACAAGGCGGCGATGGAGCACACCGGCCAGCCGACGGTGATCCTGGCAAAGACGATCAAGGGCTGGACGCTCGGCTCGCATTTCGAGGCCCGCAACGCCACCCACCAGATGAAGAAGCTGACGCTGGAGGACCTCAAGCTCTTCCGCGACCGCCTCTACCTGGACATCCCAGACAAGGCGCTGGAGGAGAACCCGTACCTCCCGCCGTACATCAACCCCGGCGAGAAGTCCGACGAGATCGCCTACCTGAAGGAGCGGCGCCAGCAGCTCGGTGGCTACCTGCCGTCCCGGCGGACCAGCACCAAGCGGCTGACCATCCCAGGCCCGGAGCGGTTCGCCGACGTCAAGCGCGGCTCGGGCAAGCAGAAGGTGGCCACCACGATGGCCTTCGTCCGCCTGCTCAAGGACGTGATGAAGGACAAGGAGTTCGGCAAGCGCTGGGTGCCGATCATCCCGGACGAGGCCCGTACCTTCGGCATGGACTCGCTCTTCCCGACGGCGAAGATCTACTCGCCGCACGGCCAGCGCTACACCTCGGTCGACCGGGAGCTCTTCCTGTCGTACAAGGAGGCCACCGGCGGGCAGATCCTGCACGAGGGGATCAACGAGGCCGGCTCGGTCGCCTCGTTCACCGCGGCCGGTTCGTCGTACGCCACGCACGACGAACCGATGATCCCGATGTACATCTTCTACTCGATGTTCGGGTTCCAGCGCACCGGCGACGGGCTCTGGGCGGCGGCGGACCAGATGGCCCGCGGTTTCCTGCTCGGTGCCACCGCCGGCCGGACCACGCTCAATGGTGAGGGTCTGCAGCACGAGGACGGGCACTCGCTGCTGCTCGCCGCCACCAACCCGGCGGTGGTCGCCTACGACGCGGCGTTCGCGTACGAGCTCGCGCACATCCTGGAGAACGGCCTGCACCGGATGTACGGGGACGCTCAGGAGAACGTCTTCTACTACCTGACGGTCTACAACGAGCCGATCCTCCAGCCGGCCGAGCCGGCCGGCGTGGACGTCGAGGGCCTGCTCAAGGGCATCTACCGCTACTCCCCGGCGCCCGAGGTGGGCGGGGACGTGCCGAAGGCCAACATCCTGGCCTCCGGCACCGGCATGCAGTGGGCGCTGCGGGCGCAGGAGCTGCTCGCCCAGGACTGGGGGGTGGCCGCCGACGTCTGGTCGGTGACCTCCTGGACCGAGCTGCGCCGCGACGCGGTGGAGTGCGAGGAGCACAACCTGCTCAACCCGGGCAGCGAGCCGCGGGTGCCGTACATCCAGCAGAAGCTGGCCGACGCCGACGGGCCGAAGGTCGCGGTCAGCGACTGGATGCGCGCGGTGCCGGACCTGATCTCGCGCTGGGTACCCGGCGACTACACCTCGCTCGGCACCGACGGCTTCGGCATGTCGGACACCCGGCACGCGCTGCGCCGGCACTTCCACGTCGACGCCGAGTCGGTGGCGGTCGCGACGCTGCGGCAGCTCGCGCTGCGCGGCACGGTGCCGGCGAACACGCCGGCCGAGGCGGCCAAGAAGTACGCCCTCGAGGACGTCACCGCCGCCCCGGTCGGCGAGACCGGCGGCGACAGCTAGTCCCCGCGTACGACGGACGGGCCCGGCGCACCACGCGCCGGGCCCGCTGTCGTTTCCGGCACGCCGCCTCGTGATCGACTCCAGGTCGGCGACGTGGCGGTGTCCCGGTGCCGACGATGCCGCCACCTCGCCGACCTGGAGTCGATCACGAGGCGGCGTGCGGCGCCGGAGCGGGCCCGGCTACGGAAGCGGCGGTGGTCCGGAGCCCCTGGCGGGGACGCCGGGCCACCGCCGTCGCGGGTGACGCCGTAGGACGCGCCCTGCTCAGCCGACGGCGGCCAGGTCGGTGAGGCGGGCCAGCGAGTCCTCCAGGTCGGCGCCGACCCGACGCAGCCCGAGCCGGAGCAGGGCCGCCTTGACCGGACCAGCCGGCCACCGTACGACGATGAGCCGCACGATCGTCCCGCCCTGCTCCTCGTCCGGAGTCAGCTGGACGTAGATCTCGGTGCGCGCCTCGGCCCGGGCGCCGGCGCCCCTGGCCCGCTCCCGCCACCCGATCAGGGTCGGCTCCTGGTAGGCGATCACCTCTGCCTCGTGCGCCGCGCCGCGCCCAGCCTGGACCAGCTGTCGCCGGCCGAAGCCCTCCCCCGAGAGGACCTCGGCCGCGCGGACGCCCGCCAGCCAGGCCGGCAACTGCTCGGCCCGCTGCACGACGTCCCAGACCGCTTCCATCGGCGCCATCACGTGCGCACTGCGTTCCACGAGGATCATTTCTGTCTTCCCCCACTGAGGACATCCGCGATATTCCGCACTGTATGCGCAAATTCGGACGTACTGGGACGGGTTCGGAAAAGACACGCCGAAAACCCTTGCGCCCGCACCGCTGCGGGCCTATGGCGCTTCGAGGGTCCGCGTCCTAGAGTCCCGAACACGTCTCACGTTTCTGGGAGGGCGACTGTGACGACCGCGCCGATGCCCGCGTTCCCCGCCGGCTTCCGCTGGGGGGTCTCCACCTCCGCGTACCAGATCGAGGGTGGCGCCGACGCCGACGGACGCGGGCCGTCCATCTGGGACACCTTCGCGCACACCCCCGGGCGGATCGCCGACGGCAGCACCGGCGACGTGGCCTGCGACCACTACCACCGGCACGGCGAGGACGTCGCGCTGATGGCCGGGCTGGGCGTCTCGGCGTACCGGTTCTCGATCGCCTGGCCCCGGGTGCAGCCCGGCGGGACCGGGGCCGCCAACCCGGCCGGCCTCGACTTCTACGACCGGCTCGTCGACGACCTGCTCGCCGCCGGCATCGACCCGGTGGCCACCCTCTTCCACTGGGACCTGCCGCAGCCGCTGGAGGACGCCGGCGGCTGGCTGAACCGGGACACCGCGCACCGCTTCGCCGAGTACGCCGACCTGGTCGCCGCCCGCCTCGGCGACCGGGTGAAGCTCTGGATCACCCTGAACGAGCCGTTCATCCACATGAGCCTCGGCCACGGCACGGGGGTGCACGCGCCGGGCCGGTTCCTGCTCTTCGACGCCCTGCCGGTCGCCCACCACCAGTTGCTCGGGCACGGCCTCGCGGTCGCCGCGCTGCGCGCCCGCAGCACCAGTCCGGTCGCCATCGCCAACAACTACTCGCCGGTGCGGCTGCTCGGCGGCACCGCCGCCGACCGGGCCGCCGGGGCGGCGTACGACGCGCTGCACAACCGGCTCTTCACCGACCCGCTGCTCGGCCGGGGCTACCCGCCCGGCTTCGAGGACGCCCCGGTGCGCGACGGGGACCTGGACATCATCGCCGCGCCGATCGACGTGCTGGGAGTCAACTACTACAACCCGACCGGGATCCGCGCGCCCGAGGAGGACGCGCCGCTGCCGTTCGAGATGGTGCCGCTGGAGGGCTACCCGAGGACCGGCTTCGACTGGCCGGTGGTCCCGGAAGGGCTGCGCGAACTGCTCACCTGGCTGCACGACACCTACGGCGAGGCGCTGCCGGAGATCCAGATCACCGAGAGCGGCTGCGCCTACGACGACGTACCCGATGCCGACGGCCGGGTGCACGACCCGGAGCGGATCGCGTACCTCGACGGGCACCTGCGGGCGGTCCGGGCGGCGATCGACGACGGCGTCGACGTGACCGGGTACTTCGTCTGGTCGCTGCTGGACAACTGGGAGTGGGCGGAGGGCTTCACCAAGCGCTTCGGCCTGGTGCACGTCGACTTCGGCACCCAGGTCCGCACGCCCAAGTCCTCGTACGCCTGGTACCGGGACCAGGTCGTCCGGCGATGACCACGATCGACCCGACGCCGACCTCGCTGCCGGCGGCGCTCGCCGAGCCGATGGTGCCGGTCCGGCGGGGCTGGATCGCGCTGATCTTCGCGGCCAACCTCGGCGTCTGGATGGCCTTCTTCACCCCGATCCAGGTGCTGCTGCCGCAGCAGGTCGAGCGGATCGCCCCGCTCGACAAGGAGGCCATGCTGGCCGTCGTCACCGGGATCGGCGCGCTCGCGGCGGTGCTCGCCAACCCGCTCGCCGGGGCGCTGTCGGACCGTACCTGCCTGCGGATCGGCGGGCGGGAGTTCGGCCGCCGGCACGTCTGGGCGGCGGGCGGCGCGGTGCTCGGCGCGCTCGCCCTGGTGCTGCTGGCCCGGCAGGACACCATCGCCGGGGTGACGGTGGGCTGGGTGGCCGCGCAGGTGTGCTTCAACGCGATGCTGGCCAGCCTGACCGCGGCCATCCCGGACCGGGTGCCGGTCGCCCAGCGCGGCGGCGTCTCCGGCTGGGTGGGCATCCCGCAGGCCCTCGGCCTGGTGGTCGGCGCGGTGCTGGTCACCGCCGTGGTCAGTGGCACCACCGCCGGGTACGCGGCCATCGCAATGGCCGTGCTGCTGCTCTCGCTGCCGTTCGCGCTGCTCACCGCCGACGACCCGCTGCCCCGGGCGCACCGCCCGGCGCTGCGCTGGCGGGCGCTGGCCGCCTCGATGTGGATCAGCCCGCGCCGGCACCCGGACTTCGCCTGGGCCTGGATCACCCGGTTCCTGGTCCAGATCGGCAACGCGCTCGGCACCCTCTACCTGCTGTACTTCCTCACCGACGGGGTGCGCCACCCCGACCCCGAGGGCGCGCTGCTGGTGCTGATCCTGCTCTACACCGTCGGGATGATGCTGACCGCGGTGGTCGCCGGCCGGCTCTCCGACCGCTCCGGCCGGCGCAAGGTCTTCGTGATCGCCGCCGGGGTGATCATGGCGGTGGCGGCGCTGCTGCTCGCCGTCGCGCCGGTCTGGTCGATGGCGGTGGCCGCCGCGCTGCTGCTCGGCGCCGGCTACGGCGTCTACCTGTCGGTGGACGCCGCCCTGATCACCGAGGTGCTGCCGCGCGCCACCGACCGGGCCAAGGACCTCGGGGTGATCAACATCGCCAACTCCGCCCCGCAGGTGCTCGGCCCGGCCATCTCCGCCCCGATCGTGGTCCACCTCGGCGGCTACCCCACCCTCTACGCCGTGACGGCCGCGGTCACCCTCCTCGGCAGCGCCCTCGTCCTCAAGATCCGCGCCGTCCGCTGACCCCCACCCGCCCCCCTGAGGGAATGGGGGTGCGGGCGGCCGTAGGCTGGAGGACGTGACGGTACGTGTGCGCTTCGCCCCTTCCCCGACCGGTATGTTCCACGTCGGCGGCGCCCGCTCGGCGCTGCAGAACTGGATCTACGCCAAGCAGCAGGGCGGGGTCTTCGTGCTGCGCATCGAGGACACCGACGCGGCGCGCAACAAGCCCGAGTGGACCGAGGGCATCCTGTCCGCGCTGGAGTGGATCGGCATCGCCCGGGGCAGCTACGAGGGCCCCTACTTCCAGTCGCAGTACGCCACCGAGCACCGCGCCGCCGCCCAGCGGCTCCACGAGGCCGGCCGGGCGTACTACTGCGACTGCACCCGGGAGGACGTGCAGGCCCGCACCGGCTCGCAGTACCAGGGCTACGACGGCTTCTGCCGGGACCGGGGCCTGGAGCCCGGCCCGGGGCGCGCGCTGCGCTTCCGCACCCCGGACGAGGGCGAGACCGTGGTGGTCGACCTGATCCGCGGCGAGCCGACCTTCGAGAACAAGCTGATCGAGGACTTCGTCATCGCCCGCAGCGACGGCTCCGCGGTCTTCCTGCTGGCCAACGTGGTCGACGACATGACCATGGGGATCACCCACGTGGTCCGGGCCGAGGAGCACCTGCCCAACACTCCCAAGCAGCAGCTGCTCTGGGACGCCCTCGGGGTGAAGCCGCCGGTCTGGGCCCACGTCCCCGTGGTGGTCAACGAGAAGCGGCAGAAGCTCTCCAAGCGCCGCGACAAGGTCGCCCTGGAGGCGTACCGGGACGAGGGCTACCTCGCCGACGCCATGCGCAACTACCTGATGCTGCTCGGCTGGGCGCCGTCGGGCGACCGGGAGATCGTGCCCTGGTCGGTCATCGAGGAGGAGTTCCGGCTGGAGGAGGTCAACGCCTCCTCCGCCTTCTTCGACGAGAAGAAGCTGCGCGCGTTCAACGGCGAGTACATCCGCGCCCTGCCGGTCGACGAGTTCGTGGCCGCCTGCCAGCCCTGGCTGACCGGCACCGAGACGATCGCCCCGCCGCCGTGGCAGCCGGCCGAGTTCGACGCCGAGGCGTTCGCGGCGGTGGCGCCGCTGGCCCAGACCCGGATCGCGGTGCTCAGCGAGATCGTGCCGAACGTGGACTTCCTCTTCCTGGCCGACCCGCTGATCGACGAGGCCGCCTGGGCCAAGGCGATGAAGGAGGGCGCGGCCGAGCTGCTCGACGCGGCGATCGCCGCGTACGAGGCGTTGGAGTCGTGGGACGCCGAGTCGCTGAAGGCGACCCTGGAGGCGGTGGGCGCCGAGCGCGGCCTGAAGCTGGGCAAGGCGCAGGCGCCGGTCCGGGTGGCGGTCACCGGCCGCACTGTCGGGCTGCCGCTGTTCGAGTCGCTGGAGGTGCTCGGCCGGGAGCGCACCCTGGCCCGGCTGCGCGCCGCCCGGGTCCGCCTGGTCTGAGACGTACCCGAGAAGGGCCCGCCGGTTCCCCGGCGGGCCCTTCGTCGTAGCTGCGTCGGACCCGGTGACCGACCCCGGTCACGGCGGTACGGCGTCGATCCCCGGCCGGAGACGTGCGGGACCGGTCAGGAGCGGGTGGCGCGGCGGCGCAGCAGGGCGGCGCCGAGCCCGGCCACCACCAGCCCGGCGACGACCAGCCAGGGCCAGACCGGCGTGCCGTCGTCGTCGGATCGGGCAGCCGGGACGGCCGGCCCGGCCGTCGTCGCGGCGCCCGTCGGCGGCACCGCCGTCCCGACGGACGGCGACGGGGCCGCCGAGGACGGCGACGGCGAGGCGGGATCGGCCGGCGTGCCGGTGGTGAGGGTGAAGCGCACCTCCCCCCGCACCGGATGGCCGTCGCTGGACGAGAGCTGGTAGCCGACGATGTAGAGGCCGGCCTTTCCGGGCTTGAACGGCACGGCGACCCGGCTGCCGGCGAAGCGCGGCGCGGCGCCGGCGGCCGGCACGTTGTCCGGCCCGAGCACTGTGATCCTCGTCGTGGCCGGGTCGACCCTGGACAGGAAACGCAGCTCGATCCGGGCGGGCGCCGCGGCCACCCGCGCGCCGTCGGCCGGGTCGCTGCCGGTCAGCGAGTTGTGCGCGGCCGCCGGCGTCGCCGGCAGCAGCAGCGACACACCGAGCGCCACGCCCGTAACCGCTAGCGAGGTACGCGCCATACGTGCGACCCTGCCCCCCATGAACCCCTCCGCAAAGGTACGATCCGCCCGCTGATCAACGGCTGACCATTAGTCGGGCCCGGATCGCAGATAGTTCCAGATAATGGTCCAGCAGCTGCAACCTAGCGCCGTTCTGCGGAGTCTTTGAGATGGGGAAACCCCGGCCTGCGGGCACGGTCACCGCCATCGACGACCAACGCGTGACCCTGCAGCACAGCCATCCATCGAACGGGGCGAGGAGGCGGCTATGGTCGGAAGGGTGAGGCGGCTGCTCGGCGTGGTGGTCGCGATGGCGGCAGCCGTGCTGCTCAGCGCCGGAATGGCCGCGCCCGCGCAGGCCACCGGCCCGCAACGGGCCGCCCCGAAGCCGCCCCCGGCCGGGGTGGACATCACCGGCCACGGGCTGACCGAGCCGCTGCGGCTGCGCGCCGACAGCCAGCCAGCCCACGTGCTCGCGGTGATCGACCAGGTCAACTGGTTCGGCCGCAGCGGCGCCGCCGCCGGTCCGAAGCGCGCCGACCTCGGTCCGAAGTACACGATCGTGGTGCTCGCCGGGGACGTGCCGAAGCAGACCTTCGACCTCTACCCGCTGGCCAAGGGCGGGCCCCGGGCCTACCGGCCGGCCAAGCAGCCGGACTCCCGCAAGACCAGCGCCGGCTGGTTCCTCGGCCGGCTCAACATGTCGGAGACGCTGCGTACCGCCGGGGTGCCGCTGGAGCGGCAGTTCGGCACGGTCAGCGGCGGCGTCGGCGGCGGCGAGCGGGTCATCCCGGAGGACGCCCTCAACCCGGGCCGGGACATCGACGCCGCGATCAGCGAGTTGCAGCGCCTGCTGCTGCTCAACGCCGGGGTGATGCTGGTGATCACCTCCGGGCTGGCCGGGATCGCGCTGCTGGTCCGCCGCCGGACCCGCTGAGCCACCCGGGCGGCGCAGACCTCCAGCAGGCTCAGACCTCCAGCACCACCTTGCCGCGGACGTGCCCCGCCGCCACCAGGCGCTGCGCGTCCGCGGCCTGCGCCAGGGGGAACGTCCGTTCGACGTGCACGGTCAGCCGGCCGGCGTCGACCAGCCCGGCCAGCACCGTGAGGTCCTGGGTGGACGGTTTGACGAAGACGTAGCTGCCACCGAGCCGGGTCACGTGCTCCGGGTCGGCGGTGGAGATCAGCCGGGCCGGGCGGGCGAGCAGCTCGGCGGAGACGTCCAGCGCCTCCCCGCCGAACAGGTCCAGCGCCACGTCGATCCCGTCGGGCGCGATCGCGCAGAGCCGGTCGGCCAGGCCGTCGCCGTAGCCGACCGGCTCGGCGCCGAGCGCGCGGACGAAGTCGTGGTTGGCCTCGCTCGCCGTGCCGATCACCCGGTCGGCGCCGAGCGCCCGGGCCACCTGCACGGCCAGGTGGCCGACCCCGCCCGAGGCCCCGTGCACCAGCACGGTGTCCCCCGCGCCGGTGCGCGCCGCCTGCAACGCCTGGTACGCGGTGAGCCCGGCCAGCGGCAGGCCGGCGGCCTCCGCCCAGGACGCCGGCGCCGGCTTGTCGGCCAGGCAGCGCTCGGGGGCCGGGACGAGTTCAGCGTACGTGCCGTACTGGAGGTCGTCGCGGCGGACGTACCCGATCACCTCGTCGCCGACCGCGAACCCGGCCACCGCCGGCCCCACCGCGACCACCTCGCCGGCGGCGTCCCAGCCGGGCACCAGCGGGAAGTGACCGGGGATCGCGGCGGCCAGGTGGCCCTCGCGGACCTTCCAGTCGACCGGGTTCACGCCCGCCGCGCGCACCCGCACCAGCACCGTGTCAGGGCCCACCGGCGGGTCCGGCAGGTCTCGTAGGGCGAGTTGCTCGGCCGGGCCGTACGCGTCGATCGCGATCGCCTTCACTGTGCCCACGCTAGCGGCCGGACGGCCGTCAGGTGGTCAGCACCAGCGGTGCGGGGGCCGCTCCCGGCGGTCGGGGCGGCGACTGGGGCGGACCGGGCCGTGCCGGTGCGCGCCGGCCCAGCCGGCCAGGTCGCTGCGGCAGGCCCGGGGGGTGGTCGGGTCGGGCTCGCCCGACGCGGCCGGCTCGCCGGCCGGCGGGCGCTGGCCCGGCTCGACGCCGAGCGGCCGGGACGGCACCGCCTCCGGCGTCGCCGGCTCGGCGGGACGCTGCCGGGGCACCGCCACCTCGTCGTCGACCCGCTCGGGCGCCCGGCCGGCCTGCTCGGTCGGGCAGGGCACCGCCGCGAGCCGGCGGTGGGGCCGCAGCGGCCCCTGCTGCTCGTGGTGGCCGAGCCGGCAGGGCTCGCCCTGGGCGCAGCCGTGTTCGGCCTCCCCGTGCGCCATCCCGGTCTCCTCACGCTCGCGTCGCGCGCCGGGAAATCGCCCCGGCGCCCACGTCACCGTACTGGCCGGCACCGACGCCGTGTGCAGCGCGTACCCGGGTGTCAGCGCTTCGGGCGGCGCGGGAAGATCGTCTCCCGGGCCGGGGCGGACAGCACCACCAGGATCCAGGTGAGCCGGATCGTGGCGAAACCGGCGCCGCGCAGCCGGGTGCGGGCGGACGCTGACCGCGCCTACTGACCGCCCGGCGTGGATCGCCAGGTCAGCACATGTCAGGCTGGACCGGTGAGCGAGCCGGGCGGGATGGAGCTGTCGGCCACGCTCCGCCGGATCGAACGGGCGGCGGGGGCGTTGGCCACCGCCAGCGTGGCCCGGATGGACGAGAGCCTGCCCTGGTTCCGCGAGCTCCCGGCCGACCAGCGCTCCTGGGTCATGCTGGTGGCCCAGGCCGGGGCCCGGTCCCTGGTGCAGTGGCTGCGCTCGGGCGGCGGCAGCGCGGACAGCACCCAGGAGGTCTCCGACGAGGTCTTCGCCACCGCGCCGGAGGCCCTCGCGCGCTCGATCAGCCTCCAGCAGACGGTGGCGCTGATCAAGGTGACCATCGACGTGGTCGAGGAGCAGGTGTCGCACCTGGCCGCCCCGGGCGAGGAGCAGCAGCTGCGCGAGGCGGTGCTGCGGTTCTCCCGGGAGATCGCCTTCGCCGCCGCCCGGGTGTACGCCCGGGCCGCCGAGTCCCGCGGGTCGTGGGACGCCCGGCTCCAGGCGCTGCTGGTCGACGCGCTGCTGCGCGGCGACTCCCCCGACGTGCTGGCCAGCCGGGCGGCGGCGCTGGGCTGGTCGGACGCGCCGCCGGTGGCGGTGGCGGTGGGCCGCTCCCCCGGTGGGGAGGTGGCCGCCGTGCTGCACACCGTCTACCGGCAGGCCCGCCGGATCGGCGTGGAGGTGATCGGCGGCGTGCACGGCGACCGGCTGGTCATCGTGCTCGGCGGGGCGGCGGACCCGGTGGCCGCCACCGAGAAGCTGCTGCCCGCGTTCGGCGAGGGGCCGGTGGTGGTGGGGCCGGCCGTACCCAGCCTGGACGAGGCGACCGAGTCGGCGCGGGCGGCGCTCGCCGGGTTCCGCGCCGCGCCGGCCTGGCCGACCGCGCCGCGCCCGGTGTCGGCGGCGGAGCTGCTGCCCGAGCGGGCCCTCGCCGGCGACGCCGAGGCCCGCCGGCGGCTGCGGCACGACGTGTACGCGGCGCTGGTGCGCGCCGGCGGCGAGCTGCTGGAGACCCTGGACGCCTTCTTCACCGCGGGCGGGACGCTGGAGAGCGCGGCCCGGTCGCTGTTCGTGCACCCGAACACGGTCCGCTACCGGCTGCGCCGGATCGCCGAGGTGACCGGCTTCTCGCCGCTGTCGCCCCGGGACGCGTTCGCCCTCCAGGTGGCGCTGACCGTCGGGCGGCTCGACCCGGTCGTCCCGGCGGTCACTGCCGTCCCGACCCAGACAATGACCCCAGGGGTCAGGAAAACATCACAGACGGGTGATGACCGCCGTTGATTTTTGTAGGATCCCTCCAAAGGTTCTAGTGCGGTTTGGTCGGTGCCGACACAGCGCTACCCAGAGGTATCCAGGAGAGTCATAGACGTGCTCGCCGTACTCTCTCCCGGCCAGGGTTCCCAGAAACCCGGCTTCCTGACTCCCTGGCTCGACCTGCCCGGCACCGAGGCCCGCCTGCGGTGGTGGTCCGCGCTCGCCGGGGTCGACCTGGTGCACCTCGGCACCGAGGCCGACGCCGACGAGATCAAGGACACCGCCCGGACGCAGCCGCTGCTGGTCGCGGCGGCCCTGCTCGCCGCCGAGCACCTGCCGATGTACGACGTCGCGGTCACCGCCGGCCACAGCGTCGGCGAGCTCGGCGCCGCCGCCCTCGCCGGGGTGCTCCCGGCCGAGGCGGCGATCACCCTCGCCGGGGTACGTGGCCGGGAGATGGCCGCCGCCTGTGCCCTGGAGCCCACCGGGATGGCCGCCGTGCTGGGCGGCGACCCGGGCGAGGTGCTCGCCGCGATCACGGCGCACGGGCTGCACCCGGCCAACCGCAACGGCGCCGGCCAGATCGTCGCCGCCGGGGCGCTCGACGCGCTGGACAAGCTCGCCGCCGAGCCGCCCGCGAAGGCCCGGATCACCCGACTCAAGGTCGCCGGCGCCTTCCACACCCCGTACATGGCCCCGGCCGAGGCCGCGCTGGCCGGCGTGGCCGCCGGCATCACCCCGGCCGAGCCGTCCCGGATCCTGCTGTCCAACCTCGACGGTTCGGCGGTCAACCACGGCCGGGAGATGGTGCAGCGGCTGGTCCGCCAGGTCACCGCCCCGGTCCGCTGGGACCTGTGCATGCGCACGCTGGCCGACCTCGGGGTCACCGGCGTGGTCGAGCTGCCCCCGGCCGGCACCCTGGCCGGGCTGGTCAAGCGGGAGCTGAAGGCCACCGGCGGGCCCGAGATCGTCACCCTCAACACCCCCGACGACCTGCCGGCCGCGCGCGACCTGATCGCCCGGCACAGCGGGCTGCGCGGCCACGAGCCGGTGGTCCAGTTCCGGGTGGTGGTCTCCCCCGCCGCCGGGACCTTCGAACCGACCGCCGACCTCGCCGAGGGCGCCGACCTGCGCACCGGCCAGGTGATCGGCCACATCGCGACCCGGCAGGGGCCGGTCGAGGTGACCGCGCACGACAGCGGCCTGCTCACCGAGTGGCTCGCCCACCACGACGACCCGGTCGCGCCGGGCCAACCCCTCGCCCGCATCGGAGGCCAGGTATGACCGGCAGTCGGATCCTCGCGATGGGCCACTACCAGCCCTCCCGCGTCGTCACCAACGACGACATCGCCCAGTTGGTCGACACCAACGACGAGTGGATCCGGGACCGGGTCGGCATCGTCACCCGGCGGATCGCCGACGGGGAGACGGTGGCCGACATGGCGACCGCCGCCGCCGGCAAGGCGCTGGCCAACTCCGGCCTCACCGCCGCCGACATCGACCTGGTCGTCGTGGCCACCTGCACGTCGGTCGACCGCAGCCCGAACGTGGCCTGCCGGGTCGCCGCCAAGCTGGGCATCGCCGCCCCGGGCGCGTACGACATCAACACCGCCTGCTCCGGCTTCGCGTACGCCCTCGGCACCGTGGACCACGCGATCCGGGCCGGGGCGGCGCGCAACGCCATCGTCGTCGGCGCGGAGAAGCTCTCCGACTTCACCGACTGGACCGACCGCTCCACCTGCATCATCTTCGGCGACGGCGCCGGGGCCGCGGTGGTCACCGCCGCCGCCGAGGGCGAGCCCGCCGGGGTCGGCCCGGTGGTCTGGGGCTCGGTGCCGGAGAAGAGCGACGCGGTACGCATCGAGGGCTGGCGCCCGTACATCGCGCAGGAGGGTCAGGCGGTCTTCCGCTGGGCCACCACCGCGCTGGCGCCGCTCGCCCTGCAGGCCTGCGAGCGGGCCGGGGTCGACCCGTCGGAGCTGGCCGCGTTCGTGCCGCACCAGGCCAACGCGCGGATCATCGACGGCATCGCCAAGCGGCTGAACATCCCGCAGGCGATCATCGCCAAGGACATCGTCGAGTCCGGCAACACCTCGGCGGCGAGCGTGCCGCTGGCCCTGTCCAAGCTGATCGAGCGGCGGGAGGTGCCCTCGGGCGCCCCGGTGCTGCTGTTCGGCTTCGGCGGCGGCCTGACCTACGCCGGTCAGGTCATCCGCTGCCCCTGAGACCCCTCCGGCGCGCCAGCGCCGAGGAGTGGCGGTCGGCACGTCGCCGGCCGCCGAGTTACCCCCGATGAGAGGAACCAACCGAAATGACCCGTGACGAGATCACCACCGGCCTCGCCGAGATCCTCGAAGAGGTTGCCGGGGTGAACCCGGACGACGTGGCCGAGGGGAAGTCCTTCACCGACGACCTCGACGTCGACTCGCTCTCCATGGTGGAGGTCGTGGTGGCGGCCGAGGAGAAGTTCGGCGTCAAGATCCCGGACAACGAGGTGCAGAACCTCAAGACCGTCGGCGACGCAGTCACCTACATCGAGGCGCAGTCCTGATATGAGTCGCACCGACGTCGTCGTCACCGGGCTCGGCGCGACCACCCCGCTGGGCGGGGACGTCGCGTCGACCTGGGACGCCATGCTCGCCGGCCGCTCCGGGGTGAGTGCGCTCACCCAGGAGTGGGCCGGGCAGTTGCCGGTCCGGATCGCGGCCCAGCTGGCGGTCGACCCGGCCGGCCTGCTGGACCGGGTCAAGCTCCGCCGGCTCGACCGGTCCGAGGCGATCGCGATCATCGCGGCGCAGCAGGCCTGGGCGGACGCCGGCCTGGCCGACTCCGGGCCCGACCCGGACCGGCTGGGCGTCAGCGTCGGCTCCGGCATCGGCGGCGCCCTGACCCTGCTCGCCCAGGACGACATCCTGGAGGCGTCCGGCCCGCGCCGGGTCTCCCCGCACACCATCCCGATGCTGATGCCCAACGGCCCCGCCGCCTGGGTGGGGCTGGAGCTGGGCGCCCGGGCGGGCGTCCACTCGGTGGCTAGCGCCTGCGCGACCGGCGCGGAGGCCATCGCGCTCGGCATGGACATGATCCGTGCCGGCCGGGCCGACGTGGTGGTGGCCGGCGGCACCGAGGCGGTCATCCACCAGCTGCCGATCGCCGGCTTCAGCTCGATGCGGGCCATGTCGACCCGCAACGACGAGCCGGAGCGGGCCTCCCGCCCCTGGGACAAGGGCCGCGACGGGTTCGTGCTCGGCGAGGGCGCCGGCATCCTGGTGCTGGAACGGGCCGAGCACGCGGCCGCCCGGGGCGCCCGGGTGTACGCGCGGCTGGCCGGTTCCGGCATCACCTCCGACGGCTACGACATCGTCCAGCCGCACCCGGACGGTGCGGGCGCGATCCGGGCCATCGCCAAGGCGATCGCCGACGCGGACGTGGCGAAGTCCGACATCGTGCACGTCAACGCGCACGCCACCTCGACCCCGGTCGGGGACATCGCCGAGATCAAGGCGCTGCACGAAGCGCTCGGCGACCACCCGGTGCTGACCGCCACCAAGTCCATGACCGGTCACCTGCTGGGCGCGGCGGGCGCGCTGGAGTCGATCGCCACGATCCTGGCGATCCGCGACGGTGTCGTACCCCCGACGATCAACCTCGATGACCCGGATGACGGCCTCACTCTGGAGGTGGCCGCCAACAAGGCGCGCCACCTGGACATCCCCGCCGCGCTGAACAACTCGTTCGGCTTCGGCGGACACAACGTGGCTCTCGTCTTCACGCGGGCCTGAGACCACAGCCTTGGAGGCTCACGTGACCACCACCGCCGTCGGTGCGGACACATCCACCGTGGACTACCGGGATCCGGAGCTGCGCCTCCGGGCCCTGTTCGACGCCGGTTCGCTGCGCCTGCTGGCACCCCGGGACACCTCCGGCGTCCTCTGGGCGCGGGGTGAGGTCGACGGCACGCCGGCGATCGCGTACGCCACGGACGCCACGAAGATGGGCGGCGCGATGGGCACCGAGGGGTGCCGGCACATCGTCGACGCGATCGACACCGCCGTCCGGGAGCGGGTGCCGGTGCTCGGCCTCTGGCACTCCGGCGGTGCCCGGCTGGCCGAGGGCGTGGTCGCGCTCGACGCCGTCGGGCAGGTCTTCGCCGCCATGGTGCGCGCCTCCGGCCGGGTGCCGCAGATCTCGGTGGTGCTCGGTCCGGCGGCCGGTGGCGCGGCGTACGGGCCGGCGCTGACCGACATCGTGGTGATGAGCGGCGCCGGGCGGATCTTCGTCACCGGGCCCGAGGTGGTCCGCAGCGTCACCGGCGAACAGGTCGACATGGAGCGGCTCGGCGGCCCCGAGCCGCACGGCCGGCGCTCCGGCGTGGTGCACGTGACCTGCGCCGACGACGAGGCGGCGATGGTCGAGTCGCGCAAGCTCGCCGCGCTGCTCGGCCACCAGGGCCGGCTCTCCCCCGACGACGTGGCGACCGGCGTCGAGGACGGGCACGACCTGATGGCGAAGATGCCGGCCGAGACCAACCGGGCGTACGACGTCAAGCCGGTGGTCAAGGCGCTGCTGGACGCCCCCGGCGTGGAACTGCACGCCAAGTGGGCGCCGAACGTGGTCACCACGCTCGGCCGGTTCGCCGGCCGGACGGTCGGCGTGATCGCCAACAACCCGCTGCGGCTCGGTGGCTGCCTCGACGCGTCCAGCGCCGAGAAGGCGGCCCGCTTCGTGCGGATGTGCGACTCGCTCGGGGTGCCGCTGATCGTGCTGGTCGACGTGCCCGGCTACCTGCCCGGCCTGGGCCAGGAGTGGGACGGCGTGGTCCGGCGCGGGGCGAAGCTGCTGCACGCCTTCGCCGAGGCGGTGGTGCCGCGGGTGACGTTGGTGACCCGCAAGGCGTACGGCGGGGCGTACATCGCGATGAACTCCCGCTCGCTCGGCGCGACCGCGGTCTTCGCCTGGCCGAACGCGGAGGTCGCGGTGATGGGCGCCAGCGCGGCGGTCAACATCCTGCACCGCAAGAAGCTCGCCGCCGCCCCGGCGGAGGAGCGCGAGACGCTGCGCGCGCAGCTGATCGAGGAGCAGACCCGGGTCGCCGGCGGGGTGAACCGGGCGCTGGAGATCGGCGTGGTGGACGACGTGATCAAGCCGGAGGAGACCCGGCGCCGGATCGCCGAGGCGCTCGCCGGGGCGCCCGCCGCACGGGGCGCGCACGGCAACATCCCGCTGTAGCACCGGTCGTACCAGTCAGGGTCCGCGCCTTTCCGGGTGCGGGCCCTGACCGCCTTCAGTCCGGCTCGCGCCACGGGTCCGGCTCGCACCCCCCTTTGTTGATCGACTCCGAGTCGCCGGAACGGCGGCATCGCCGCGAGCAGGACACCGCCGTGTCGCCGGAACGGAGTCGATCACGCGACCACGACACCCCACGTCACCGACTCGGCCGGCAGCCGCGGCCGGCCCCGGCAGGGACGAGTGGCGGCCGGCAGCCATCCGGGCCGCTAGGGTGGGGGCCGCCGAACCGCGAGGAGCACGCCGTGGAAGCGACGGAGATCCGCAAGCTCGCCGCGCTCGAGGACACCCACTGGTGGTACCGCGAGCGGCGTGCCCTGCTGGCCCGGTCGCTGCGCCGGCTGGCCGCCGCCGGGGCACGTCCCGGGCGGGCGCTGGACGTCGGCGCGGCCGGCGGCGGCAACACCCGGGTGTTGCGGGCGCACGGGTGGCGCCCGCTGGCCCTGGAGTACAGCGCCGACGGCGCCGGGGTGGCTCGGGAACGTGGACTCGACGTGATCCGGGCCGACGCCCGGCACCTGCCCGTCGGATCGGCGAGCCTCGGCCTAGTGGTCGCCTTCGACATCCTCGAACACTTCGACGAGGACCACCTGGCCACCGCCGAGATCCGCCGCACGCTGCGCCCCGGCGGGACGGCCCTGATCGCGGTGCCCTGCGACATGGCGCTCTGGTCGGCCCACGACGTGGCGGTCGGGCACGTCCGCCGCTACGACCGGGAGTCGCTGCGGGCGGTGGTGGAGAAGGCCGGCCTGGTGGTCGACGAGCTGTGGAGCTGGAACGTGCTGCTCCGCCCGGTCGCCGCCTGGCGGCGCCGCACCTCCACCGGCAGCGACCTGGGCGACCTGCACCCGCTGGTCAACCTGGGGCTGCGCACCGTCGTCACCGCCGAGCGGTACCTGCCGGTGCGGTCGCTGCCCGGGGTCTCGCTGATGCTGCGCGCCCACCGCCCGGCCTGAGCCACCGACCCCCGCGGGAGCGTCCCGTCGGCTAGCATCTCCCGGCCGTCGCATCGACGGCACGAGATCCGACGGGGGGACGTGACAGATGATCCGACGGGTGGCCGTACTGGCCGCGCTCACCCTGACCGTGGCGACCGGCTGCGCCGAGGACGCGAAGGAGCCCGCCGTGGCGCCGTCGCCGTCGCCGTCGGCCAGCCCGACCGCCTCGCCGATCGCGGCCGGTCCACCCTGGTACGACGAGGTCGCCCCGGCCGCCGCCGGCACCACGGTCGGCCCGGAGGGCAGCACCTGCCCGCTGCCGATCACCTTCTCGGTGCCGGCGAAGTGGAAGGTCAAGGCGGTCACCTCCGGCAAGGACTTCCAGATCGGACCGGCGGTGCCGCTCTGCGAGATCGACGCGAAGCCGGCCGGGCACATCGGCTTCCTGCGGGTCTGGCGGGTCGAGGGGGCGACGCCCCGGACGCCGCAGATCACCCTGGACAAGTTCATCGACGACTACGGCACGGCCGAGGAGCGGCAGTACCGGCGCACCAAGGCCGGCCCGCTGGACTCGTTCGAGGCGACCTGGACCGGTGACGACGGACGGAAGCGGGCGATCCTGGTGTCCAGCCTCTACGGCAAGATCCTGGTCACCCTCGGCGGGGCGGACGACGAGGAGTTCACCGCGATGCTCCCGGCGTACCAGCTGGCCAAGTCGAGCACCAACCTGCCGAAGTGACCGCCGGGCGCCCGGCCCGCCGGTGGCGGGCCGGGCGTCAACGCAGGCGGTAGACGGCCATCCGCGCGTTCACGTGGCGCAGGTCGGCCAGCTCGGCCAGGTCCGGGGACTCCGGGCCGACCGTGCGGTCGACCACCAGCCAGCGCACGCCGTACCGGTCGCGCAGCTCGGCCAGGCCGGCGGCGGTGGGCGTGGTGAACGCGGCGTCGTTGGCGCGCAGCCGCTCGGCGTCCCAGAACGGGGCGTACGGGCCTTCGGGCCGGCCCACCATCCGGGGCGCGAACGCCCAGCCCTCCACCAGCACCGGCCGCTCGGCGTAGCCGCTGAGCCAGAACGAGCGGGCGTCGCACCAGCCGCTCACCACCACCCGGCAGTGCACGTTGGTGGCCAGCACGTCCTCCGGCGCGCTGTGCGCGCGCACCCAGCGGGCGGCCTGCACCCGGGAGGCCGGCATCCGCTCCACCGCGTACGCCCCGCCGTTCGTGAAGTACCGGGCGGCCGCCGCGTCGAGCACCAGGCCCGGCGCGCCGGCCACCAGCACGGCGGTGAGCAGCACCAGCGGGCCGCGGCCGGCCAGCCCGGGCCAGCGGTCGACCAGCCCCGGCCAGAGCAGGGCCACCAGGACGACCGCCCCCAGCAGGGCCGCCGCCCAGCAGAGCAGCGGCAGCACCGCGGCGTACGGCCGGTCGGGCGGCACGATCGCCGGGAAGCGCAGCTGGTACGCGGCCAGCGCCAGCGCGAGGCTCGCCGCGCCCGCGCCGAGCAGCACCCGTCCCCGGGTCGTGAGCGCGGCCCGGTCCAGCAGCTCCACGAAGCCCCAGCCGGACAGCAGCACCCCGAAGGCGAAGCCGGTCCGGGTGAAGTACTGGTTGCTGCTGCCCGGGTGGGCGAGCAGCAGGTAGACCGCCGGACCGGCCAGCGCCCCACCGAGCAGGAAGACCTGCGCCGGCTCCAGCCGCCACCGCCGCAACCTCAGCAGCGCCACCACGCCGGCGAGGCGGAGCTGGAGGTTGAGCAGGAAGGCGACCAGGACCCCGGCCCAGAGCAACGCGGTCACCGGGCCGGAGTGCCCCTCGCCGACGTACGGACGCAGCCCGGAGAAGGGCTCCACGGTCACGCCGTGGCTCTCGAAGGCGAAGAGGACGGCGGTGGCGAACACCTGCGCCGCCAGGGCCAGCGCCGCCGCAACGAGCACCGGCCGGGGCGGCCGCCGCCGGGTCACCAGCAGCACCGCGACGGTGAACGCCAGCGCGGCCAGCACCACCGGCACCGAGCTGGCCTTGGCCCCGGTGGAGGCGGCGAGCAGCAGGACCGCCAGCACCCAGGCGCCCCGGCCCACCGGCGGCACGGTGCTGCCCCGGGCCCGACCGACGATCTCGGCCAGCACGGCGATCAGCGGCAGCAGCAGCACCCAGCTGTAGGTCATCGACGGGCTGCCCCAGACGATGAAGGTGACCTGGCTGCCGAAGAGCTGCCGCAGCCCGTTCTCGAAGCCGAACTCCCCGACGGTGAACATCAGCCCGGCGGCGACCACCCCGGCGTACGGCCGGCCGGTGACCCGCCAGCCGACCACCGCGACCAGCACGGCGGCGAGCGCGCAGAGCGCCGGCACGGCGAGCCGGAAGAAGACGGTGGGCAGGTCGACGCCGCTGACCAGGCTGGCCGCCGCGAGGTGGGCGAAGCCGAACCAGTGGTAGTGCAGCGGCTCGCCGGCCACCTGGGGGACCTCCGGGGGCACCTGGTGGGTGGCCGCGCCGGCCAGCGAGAGCTGGAACGCCAGGTCGATGTACTGGGCCTGCCCCTCGTCGGTGGGCAGCACCGGGTTGACCCGCAGGAACGACTCGCTGAGGTAGAGGGTGAACCCGGCGACCACCCCGGCGAGCGACCAGGCCCAGCCGGTCGGCACCGGAGTCGTCGCGCCGGCCCGCCAGTGCCGGCGCAGCCGGGGCACGGCGGCGTACGGCAGCAGCACCGCCACCGGCCAGAGCCGCAGCCAGCCCGGCAGGCCGGCGGCGGTGCAGGCGGCCCAGGCGGCCAGCTCCAGCACCAGCCCGAGGGCGGCGCCCATCGCCACGTCCTCGACCAGGGTGTGCGGCCGGCGGCGCAGCGTGCGCCAGAGCAGCGTGCCGGGCAGCGCCACGGCGAGCGCGGCGTAGAGCGTGTAGCGAATCAGGTCCGCCGCGGGGGTGCCGGCGGCGAGCAGGGTGACCGCGACGAAGGCGTACCCGGACAGGGCCGGCGCGAAGCGGGCCGGGGCCGGCCGGCGGCGCGGCGCGGCGGCGGCGCGGGCGGCGTCGCCGGTGGCGAGGGCGGTCACCGCAGGCTGTCGGCCAGCTCGCCCGCACCCGCCGGGCCGGCGGCGTCCACTCCGGCCGCGGGGCTGTCGGCGCTGCCGGGGCTGTCGGCGCTGTCGGCGCTGTCGGCGCTGTCGGCGGCGACGAAGTACGCCGGCCGGCCCTGCACGGCGGTGTAGATCCGGGCCACGTACTCGCCGAGCAGTCCGAGGCAGAGCAGTTGCACGGCGCCGAGGAAGAGCACCGCCACGTAGAGCGAGGGCCAGCCGGAGACGGTGGAGCCGGCCAGCCAGGCCAGGACGGCCACCACCACCAGCACCCCGCAGACCGCCACCCCGGCCAGCCCGAGCCAGGTGGCGAAGCGCAGCGGCGCGGCGGAGAAGCTGGTGACGCTCTCGGCGGCCAGCCCGGCCATCCGGGACAGCGGGTACTTCGTCCGCCCGGCGGCCCGCTCGTCGCGCTGGTAGCTGACCTCGCCGCTGGGGAAGCCGAGCCAGGGCACCACCAGCCGCAGCACCGGGCTGCGCTCGGGCAGCTCCCGCAACGCCTCGACGGCGGCGCGGCTGAGCAGCCGGAAGTCGCCGGCCTGGGCGGGCACCTGCTTGCCGACCAGGCGGCGCATCAGCCGGTAGTAGCCGGCCGCGGTCCACCGCTTGAACGCGCTGTCGGTGCGGCGGTCGGCCCGGACGCCGTAGACGATGTCGAGGTCGTCGGCGCGGGCGAGGCGGAGCATCTCGACGATCGTCTCCGGCGGGTCCTGGAGGTCGGCGTCGATGCTGACCACGTACCGGCCGCGGGCCCGGAGCACCCCGGCGACCAGGGCCGCCTGGTGGCCGCTGTTGCGGCGCAGCCGCAGCACCCGCAGCTGGGGCCAGCCGGCGCGCAGCGCGGCCAACCCGGCCCCGGTGCCGTCGGTGCTGCCGTCGTCGACGGCCACCACCTCGTACGCCTCGCCCAGGCCGTCGAGGACCGCGCGCAGCCGCCGGGCGAACAGCGGCAGGACGCTCACCTCGTCGAACATCGGCACCACCACCGAGAGGGCCGGCTCCGGTCGCGTCACGGCGCTCGCCCCCTCCCGCGCGTCTTTCCCCTGGTGGACCACCGCACGCTATCAGCCGGACGGGGACCGCCCGGGCCGGTCGCGGGGGGACCTCAGGCCGCGCAGGTGGTGGCCGGCAGCCCCGGCACCCGCACCGGCGCCCGGCCACCCGGCCGCTGCCGGCCGGCGAGCACGTCGGCGAGGGCGGTCATCGAGGTACGGCTGGAGGAGTAGGTGGCCAGCAGGGTCGGCGACGTCGCCTTCTCCAGCACGTACGGGGTGTCCATCGCCACCGTCACCGCCGCGTCGGCGCTCAGGTCGTCCGCGCCGTCGCCGTAGCCGACCAGGTGCACCTTGGTGCCGCCGCTCGGCGCCACCGGCACCCCGGCCGCGGTGAGCGCCTCGGTCAGCGCGGCCCGGGTGTGGTCCCGGCCGGCGGACGAGGTGACGGTCACCGGGCCGCGGACCGGAGCGCCGCAGGCGCCGCGCAGCACGGTCACCGCCGCCGCCGCGAGGTCCTGCGCCGCCTTGCGGTGCTCGGCGCTGTTCAGCGTGGACATCGCCGGGGCGGGCCGGTCGGCGAGCTGGAACTTCATGGTCAGCACCCGGGTGGCCGCCTCGACCAGCCGGGGCCGGGGCAGCGACCCGTCGCGCAGCGCGGCCAACAGCCCGTCGTACGCCTGGCCGACGTGCGGCGTCATCAGGATCAGGTCGTTGCCGGCCAGCAGCGCCCGGACCGCGGCCTCACCCGGCGCCCAGCGCTTGGCCGGCGCCATGTTCATCCCGTCGGTGATCACCACGCCCCGGAAGCCGAGCTGCCCGCGCAGCACGTCGGTGAGGAGCTTGCGGGAGAAGGTGGCCGGGGTGCCCGGGTCGACCGCCTTGACGTCGAGGTGGGCCGACATCACCGCCATCGCACCGGCGTCGATGCCGGCGGTGAACGGCGGGAACGCGGTGGCGTCGAGTTCCTTGCGCGGCTGGCCGATCACCGGCAGGTCCTTGTGCGAGTCGGCGGCGCTGAGCCCGTGACCCGGGAAGTGCTTGACGCTGGCCGCGACGCCGGCGCTCTGCAGGCCCTTCACCGCGCCGGCGACCTGGGCGGACGCCCGCTGCGGGTCTGCGCCGAAGGAGCGGGAGCCGATCACCGTGCTGCGGGTGGCCAGCACGTCGGCGACCGGGGCGAAGTCCAGGTTGATCCCCATCGCGGCCAGCTCGGCGCCGGCGGCCCGCCAGGCGGCCTCGGTCAGCGCCGGGTCGTCGGCCGCCCCGGCGGCCAGCGCGCTGGGCAGGGTGGTCACCCCGTCGGTGATCCGGGTCACCACGCCGTACTCCTGGTCGGTGCCGATCAGGAAGGGCGCCGCCCCGGCGGGGAGCTTCGCCGCGGCGGCGCGCAGCCCGGTGGTGAGGTCACGCACCTGGGCCGGGTTGTCGACGTTGGTGGTGGCCTGGTTGCCGGAGGTCGGGTCGTCGGCGCTGAAGCCGACCAGGATCACCCCGCCGAGGCGGTACTTCGCGACCATCTCCGCGGGGGTGTCGACCCCGGCGAGGGCCCGGTTGCCGGCGGCCGAGGCGGCGGTGACCTCGGTGGCGGAGCTGCCGTACGCGTAGGGCATCAGCACCTGGCCGACCAGGTCCTCGTCGGCGAGCGTGCCGACCAGCGCGGCGGCCCGGGCGGCCGGGTCGGCCGCCGGGGTGCCGGTCGGGCCGGACGCGGCGGAGGCCGACGGGCTCGGCGCCGGGCGTTCCGGCTCCGCCGAGCACCCGGAGACGAGCAGCGCGGTCAGGGCGGCGAGGGCGACGCCGGCACGTCGCGGAGAGGTCGGCACGCGGCCCATCAAACCCGCTGCCGACTCGTGGCGGCAACCGGAGCCGGGCGGCCGGCCGGTGCGGTGTGCCGGTCCCCCACCGGGTGTCCGGGTGCGCCGCCGGCTCAGCCGACCCGGGTGAGCAGCGTCACCGGGGCGCCGTCCCCGGCGTACCGGTAGGGCTCCAGCTCGGCGTCCCAGGCGGTGCCGAGCGCCTTGTCCAGGGCGTGCGCCAGCGCCTCCGGGGCGCGGGCGGTCGCCATGATGCTGCGCAGCCGGTCCTCGCCGAGCTGGATGTCGCCGGCCGCGCCGACGGTGGCGCGGAACAGGCCCCGGCCGGGGACGTACATGAAGCGCTCACCGTCGGCGCCCGGACTGGGCTCCTCGGTGACCTCGAAACGGATCATGGGCCACTGCCGGAGGGCAGCAGCCAGTTCGGCGCCCGTCCCCGGGCGACCGGTCCACCCGCACTCGGCCCGGCGGGCGCCGGGATCGACGGGCTGGCCCGTCCACTGCAGGTTGACCGGCGCGGCGAGGACGCGCGCGATCGCCCACTCGACGTGTGAGCACACGGCGAGCGGGGTCGAGTGGACGTATACGACGCCACGCGTTGGCACGGTGACCTCCCGGAGACCGAGGTGCGTCTTCCCCTACGACCTCGACAACCCGAGTGGTTCCTGCAACACATGATGACTGTGTGACGGATGGTGCGCCAGCGAATCGGAAGATTCGCCGGGGGGAAATACCCGGACCGGTGACCCGGTTGTGCTCTCCGGACAGGCACGGTGGCCGACCAGGCATCGTGTTCGTGTACAGTTCTGTGGGCGGTTCTGCGCCGTCGTACATCTTCGCGGGCCGAGGCTCATCCGGGCGTCTCCCGCATTCAGCCCCCGGACGTTTTCCGTCCTCCCGTACGTCTTGCAAGGAGTACCTCCGTGGCGAGCAACACCTCTAAGACCGCGCGCGCGTCAGTCCGGGCCGGCCAGGCTGGCCAGGGTGGCGCCCTCAGCGTGCTGGGCGAGTTCAAGTACCTCATCCCGCTCAACGGCGGCAAGCACGCCTACGTGCGGAACCTGACCAACGGCAAGACCGTGCACCTGCGCACCGACTCGGACGCCTTCGTCGAGGAGATCCGGGTGCTGGCCGCTGCCGGCCACGCCGTCAAGATCCGCGCTGAGATCAACAACCTCGCCGCCACCCACCCGGGCGACGGCTGGGACAAGACCGAGAAGCGCCTCGTCGAGGCCGGCGTCTTCGAGGGCTGAGCCCTCCCCCCAAGCGCCACCTGGAACCGCCCGTCGGGTCACCCCGGCGGGCGGTTCCGTCTTTCCCGGGTACGCCTCCGTAGCGCCCGGCGCGGTTTGCGGCGTGTCGCGGTGTCCCGCCGCCGGGATACCGCGACCCGCCCCATCTCGCGTGGATCTTGACGGGGCCGGGACCTGGACCGGGCCGGGGCCGGCGCCGGCGGGCCGGTCAGTGGTCGAGCAGGGTGACCTCGCCGGTGGCCAGGTCGTAGACCGCGCCGACCACGTCCACCCGGCCCTCGGCGACCGGCCCGGTGAGCAGGTCGTCGGCGCGCAGGGTGGCCACCGTGCGCAGCACGTGCCGGCGTACCGCCATCGGGTGCGCGCGCGGGTCGTCCGCCCCCACCTCGGTCACCGCCGGGGCGATCTGGTCCACCAGGTACGCCAGCGAGCCGCCCGGCCGCTCCCCGGTGCGCAGGGTGTCCACCGCCGAGGCGACCGCCCCGCACCGCTCGTGGCCGAGCACCATCACCAGCGGCACTCCGAGCTGGCCCACCACGTACTCGATGGAGCCGCAGACCGCCCGATCCAGCACGTGCGCGCCGGTGCGGATCACGCAGATCGACCCGAAGGTCTGGTCGAAGATCGCCTCCAGCGGCACCCGCGAGTCGATGCAGCCGAGCAGCACCGCGTACGGCTGCTGGTCGCCGGAGGCGACGGCCGCGGCGGCGGTGACGTCGTGGCCGTGCACCGGCTGCCCGCTGACGAAGCGGCGGTTGCCGGTCAGCAGCTCGGCCAGCGCGGCCCGGGGCGTCCGCGCCGCTCCCGCGCTCGAACCGGTCATGTCCCCAGCCTGGTCACGGATCCGGCCTGGCGGGGCGGGATGCGAATCTTCTCACCACCACGGTTGGCGTGGTGTCATGACGGGTAGCCGGTGTTACCGCCGGGTTAACCCGGTGAGAGGGGACCGGACGGCCCGGGGGAGGTCACGATGTCGGAGCAGCAGCAGGTACGGCTTCCCGACGACGTGCGCCTGCACGTGGAGGTGACCGGGTCGGCGGACGCCGAGGTCACCGTGATCATGCTGCACGGCTGGACGCTGGACGGGCGGGCCTGGCACCGGCAGCTCGCCGACCTGACGGCCCGCTTCGGCCGGCGGGTCCGGGTGGTGACCTACGACGCCCGCGGGCACGGCCGGTCCAGCTGCATGGCCCTGCGCACGGCGACCCTGGCCCAGCTCGGCGACGACCTCGCCGCGGTGGTCGACGCGGTGGCCCCGACCGGCAGGGTCGTGCTGGTCGGCCACTCGATGGGCGGGATGACGGTGATGGAGTACGCCCACCGCCACCCCGAGCACTTCGCCGCCCGTACCGCCGGGCTGGTCTTCGTCTCGACCACCGCCGAGGGGCACACGCACACGGTCTACGGGCTGTCACCGCGCATCGCCCGGCTGATCCGGATCGCCGAGACCACCGGCGCCGGGGTGCTGGCCCGCTGCGGCTCCTGGCGCCCGCCACGGGCGCTGCTGCGCGCGCTGCGGCCAAGCATCCGCTGGATGCTCTTCGGCGACCGCTGCGACCCGTCCGACATCCGCCTGGTCACCTCGGCGGTGGCGCGCGCCTCGCTGCGCTCGATCGGCGGGTTCCGCGCCTCGATCGGCGCCCAGCACCGGCTGGAGACGCTGGCCGAGCTGGCCCACCTGCCGGCGGCGGCGCTGGTCGGCGACCGGGACCGGCTCACCCCGCCGCCCTGCGCGGAGTCGATCGCCGCCGCGCTGCCGGTGACCGAGCTGACCGTCTGCCCCGGCGCCGGGCACATGCTGATGATGGAGCGGCCGGACGAGGTGAACGCCGCGCTGGCCGGGGTGCTGGACCGGGTGCTGGCCGACGCGCCGGAGATCGACGCGACCGAGATCGGCGCCACGGAGATCGGCCGGACCGGGCCGACGACGACGGGCGCGACGGAGCCGGTTCCGGCCGGCTGAGCGGCCCGTGGAGGGTGGCGGAGGTCGCGGGACGCGGCATGGCCCCGAAGGGGGGTGGCAGGCTGCCCGTACCCTCATTCCGCCTGGCGTGCGCCCGCGCCCGGCCGCCGCCGTCGCACAGGAGCCGTCACGTTGACCGACCAGACCACCCTGGAGCAGGAGATCGCCGCCGAGCAGCGGCATCTCGACCGGGTGTACGCCCGCCTGGCCGAACTGCGCCGCTCGGCGGCGCAGGCCGAGAAGGAGGGCTACCGGCTGGCCCGGGTGGGCAACTTCGGCGCGCTGGTCGAGCGGGACGCGATGGTGTTCCACGCCGCGCAGCGACGGTACGTGCTGGACGCCGAGCACGAGGGGCTGGTCTTCGGCCGGCTCGACCTGCGGACCGGCCAGGTGCTGCACGTGGGGCGGCTCGGCGTGCGGGGCGAGAACGCCGAGACGCTGGTCGTGGACTGGCGCGCCCCGGCCGCCGCCGCGTTCTACCAGGCGACCCCGGCCGAGCCGCTGGGCGTGGTGCGCCGGCGCACCATCCAGTCGTCGGCCGAGAAGGTCACCCGGATCGAGGACGACCTGCTCGACCCGGACTCGGCGCCGGCCGAGATGACGGTGGTCGGTGACGGGGCCCTGCTGGCGACCCTCTCCCGGGCCACCGGCCGGGGGATGCGCGACATCGTGGCGACCATCCAGCGGGAGCAGGACGAGGCGATCCGCTCCCCCGGCTCCGGGGTCACCATCGTCTCCGGCGGCCCGGGCACCGGCAAGACGGCGGTCGCGCTGCACCGGGCCGCGTACCTGCTCTACTCCGACCGCAGCCGGTACGCCGGCGGCGGCATCCTGGTGGTCGGCCCGTCCTCGGTCTTCGTGGAGTACATCGCCTCGGTGCTGCCCTCGCTCGGCGAGGAGACCGCCACGCTGCACTCGCTGGGCTCGCTCTTCCCGGGCATGTCGGCGACCCGGACCGACCCGCCGGAGGTGGCGGCGGTGAAGGGCTCGCTGCGGATGCGGAAGGTGCTGGAGCGGGCGGTGCGCGACGCGGTGCCGGGCGGGCCGGACGAACTGCGCCTGCTCTACCGGGGCGAGCTGCTCCGGCTGGAGCGCCGCGACCTGGACGGCGTCCGGGACCGGGCGCTGTCCCGGGGCGGGCGGCGCAACGAGGTCCGGCGGGTCGCCTTCGACGCGGTCCTCGCGGCGCTGTACGCCCAGGCCCGCCGGCTGGCCGTCACCCGGCTGCCGGAGCAGCGCACCTTCGAGGACGAGATCATCGACCGGCCGGAGTTCCGCGAGTTCCTCAAGGCGTGGTGGCCGCGGCTGCACCCGCGGCACGTGCTGGGTTGGCTGGCCCGGCCGGAGCGGCTGCGCCGCTACGCCGGCGGCATCCTGTCCCGGGCGGAGACCGCGCTGCTGGTCGAGGCGTACCGGGCGCTGGACGCGCAGGGGCTGACGGTGGCCGACATCGCCCTGCTCGACGAGCTGGACGCGCTGCTGGGCAAGCCGGTGCGGCCGGCCCGGGCCAAGCGCGACCCGTACCAGCTGGCCGGTGGCGTCCGCGAGCTGAGCACGTTCGCCGACCGGCAGCGGGCCGCCCGGGCGGCGGCCCGGGAACGTCCGGAGGACTACCGCGACTACGCGCACGTGGTGGTGGACGAGTCGCAGGACGTCTCACCGATGCAGTGGCGGATGATCGGCCGGCGCGGCCGGCTCGCCTCCTGGACGGTGGTGGGCGACCCGGCGCAGACCGCCTGGACGGGTGACCCGCAGGAGCTGGACCGGGCGCGGGACCAGGCGCTCGGCCGGCGCCGGCGGCACCGCTTCGCGCTGACCACGAACTACCGCAACTCGGCGGAGATCTTCGCGGTGGCGGCGGCGGAGATCCGCCGGCTCTACCCCGACCTGGCACTGCCGACGGCGGTCCGCTCCACCGGCGTGGAGCCGGTCGCGCTGACCGTCGCCGCCGACCGGCTGCCGGCGGCGACCGTGCAGGCGGTGGACGCGCTGCTCACCGAGGTGGAGGGCACGGTCGGCGTGATCACGCCGGTGCCGCGCCGCGACGAGGTGGCCGGCTGGCTGGGCGGGCGCGGCGGCTCCCGGCTCCAGGTGGTGACCAGCCTCCAGGCCAAGGGCATGGAGTACGACGGCGTCGTGCTCATCGCCCCGAGCGAGATCCGGGCCGACCCCGGCTCGGGCGTGCGCACCCTCTACGTCGCCCTCTCCCGCGCCACCCAACGCCTCACCACCATCGACCCGACCCCCTGACCCCCGGGGTCAGGCAGGTTCCGAGAAGGAGTGGCTGTACCGGGCGCGGTGGCCACTCGTTCTTTGAAAGTGGGGGATGCGGGCGGGGTTAGTTGCATACATAGCGATGTGAGCATAGATTGGGTTCGGGCCGCCGGGGCGACGGAAGGTGTGGGCGTGGGCGCAGGTCATGACCACCACGGGTCGGTCACGAACGCGGCGCACCGCCACCGGGGGCGACTCTGGGCGGCCTTCGCGCTGCTCGCCACGCTGATGGTGGTCGAGGCCGTCGCCGCGTTCGGCACCGGCTCGCTGGCCCTGCTCTCCGACGCCGGGCACATGTTCACCGACGTGCTCGGCATCGGCATGGCGCTGGCCGCCATCACCGCCACCCGGCACGGCGACCGCGACCCGCAGCGCACCTACGGGCTCTACCGGCTGGAGGTGCTGGCCGCGCTCGCCAACGCCGTCCTGCTCAGCGGGGTGGCGATCTACGTGCTGATCGAGGCGGTCCGCCGGTTCGGCGACCCGCCGGAGGTGCGGACCGGGCCGATGCTGGCCGTGGCGGTGCTCGGCCTACTGGCCAACCTCGTCGCATTCGCGCTGCTGCGCGAGGGGGCGCGGGAGAGCATCAACCTGCGCGGGGCGTACCTGGAGGTGCTCGGCGACCTGCTCGGCTCGCTGGGCGTGATCGGGGCCGCGCTGCTCATCGCCGGCACCGGCTGGTGGTGGGCCGACCCGGCGGTGGCGGTCGCGATCGGCCTGTTCATCCTCCCCCGCACCTGGCGGCTCGGCCGCGCGGCGGTGCGCATCCTGGTCCAGGCCGCTCCGGAGCATCTGCAGGTGACCGCCGTGCACGACCGGCTGACCGCCGTCCCCGGCGTCGCCGAGGTGCACGACCTGCACGTCTGGACGCTCACCTCCGGCATGGAGGTCGCCTCCGCCCACCTCACCATGGTCCCCGGCGCCGAGGTCGGCACGGTGCTGGCCGCCGCCCGCACCGCCCTGCACGAGGACTTCCACATCGAGCACGCCACCCTCCAGATCGAGCCGGGGGCCGCCCCCGGCGCCTGCGGGCAGGTCGAGTGGTGACGAAATCGGGCACCTATTGTCCCATTGTGTCACCTACACCATGGTTCACTCCAGTACCCTGAGTCACGAAACGGGCGGGTGTCACACCCGTACCGGTAGGCTCGGTTCCGGCCTCCGCCAGGCGGCACCCTCCGGTGCCGGCGGTGGCCGCCGCCTAATCGCCTGCCAGGGCGAGCCGGGGAACCATGTTCGTGGGGTGCATCCGCGTCAGCGGTAGGGATCTTCCGTCCCGAACCCGTCAGCTAACCCGGTCGGCGGCTGACGGAAGGACATGTGCATGCACGTACGACGTACCACCGCACGGCTGGCGGCCGCGGTCGTCGCGACGCTCGCCCTCGGGGTGTCGTCCGCGCCGGTCCCGGCGACCGCCGCTCCCCCCGCCACCCGGCTCGCCGCCCCCGGCGACCCCGAGGGCGGCACCCCCGCGCTGCGCGCCCAGCTCGACGCGGCCAGCAAGGGCTGGATCGACGCCAAGGCCGCGCTGGAACGCTCCACCAAGCGGCAGCAGGAGCTCGGCAACCAGCTCAAGACCATCGAGTCGGAGCTGACCGTCCGGCAGGGCAAGGTCGGCGAGATCGCCGGCGTGGCGTACCGGACCGGGCGGCTCGGGCCGGTGTCGGCGCTGCTGAACAGCTCCAGCCCCGAAGGCTTCCTGGACCGGGCGGCGGCGCTGGAGACGGTCGCCTCCAACGAGGACCGGGAGCTGCGCAACCTGATCCAGACCCGCGACGACGCCACCCGCACCCGGGCCGCGCTCGACAAGGAGATCGTCGAGGAGCGCAAGCAGGTCGCGGTGATGGCCAAGCGCAAGCAGCAGGCCGAGCGGGCCCTGGCGGTGGCCGCCGCCGACAAGCCCGCCGCCAGCGCCGGCGGCGGCTCCACCGCGGGTACCTCCACCGCCAACGCCAAGGCGGCGCCGCGCAACCCCGACGGGTCCTGGCCCTCGGAGTCGTGCAGCGTCAACGACCCGACCCCGGCCAACGGCTGCATCACCCCGCGCATGCTCAACGCGCTCAAGCAGAGCCAGGCGGCCGGCTTCACCCGGTACGTCTCCTGCTACCGGCCCAGCGGGTCGGGCGAGCACCCCAAGGGCCGGGCCTGCGACTTCGCGGCGCAGAAGAGCGGCTTCGGCGGGGACGCGACCGGCGGCGACCGGACGTACGGCAACAACCTGGCCGCGTACCACGTCCGCAACGCCGACCGACTCGGGGTGCTGTACGTGATCTGGTACCGGCAGATCTGGCTGCCCAGCAGCGGGTGGAAGTCGTACAGCGGGGCCGGCGGGGACCCGTCCAGCGACCACACCAACCACGTGCACCTGTCGGTCTACTGACCGAGCCGCGACGGGGCCCGTCCGAGGCGGACGGGCCCCGCCGTACGCGCACCGACGTACCCGGGATGTCGCCGACCGGCCCACGACGCAGCGCGACGGCCCGGCGAGCATCGAGGCATGACCCGACTCTCCCCCGACGGCCGCAAGACCCTGCTCACCCTGCACCTGGTGACCGCGCTGGGCTGGCTCGGCGCGGACCTCGTGCTACTCACCCTCGGCATCGCCGGGCTGCGCGGAGCCGACCCGGGCGTGGTCTATCCGGCGGCGGCGCTGGTGGCGACCTGGCTCTTCGCGCCGCTGAGCGTGCTGGTCTGGGTGATCGGCGTGACCAGCGCGCTGCTGACCCCCTGGGGGCTGCTGCGCTGGCGCTGGGTGGTGGTCAAGCTGGTGCTCACCACGGTGATGATCGGCCTGATGCTGTTCGCGCTGACGCCGAACCTGCGCGCCGCCGCCGGACCGGACGCCACCGCACACCAGCGCATCGACGTGGTGGTCGCCCCGGCGGTCTCCACCGGCCTGCTGGTCACCATGACCGTGATCTCCACCTGGAAGCCGTGGGGCCGCAACCGCCGGGCCGTCCCGCCGCCCCGCCGGACGGCGGCGACCCCCGCCGGCCGCCGCTGAGTGGACGGGGGCGTCAGTTCGGGACCGGGCCGCCGTCGGCCTCCCGGTCCAGCACCGCGCCGAGCCGGCTGGCCAGGCCCAGGTGCGCGGCGCGGGCCTGCCGGAACGCGTACCCGAACAGCGGCGCCGGCGCGGAGAGGGTGATCTCCACGTCGATCCGCAGCACGTCGCCCTCCTCCTGGAGCCGGGTGTGGTTGCGCACGGTCGTGCCGGGCTGCTGCCGGGCCACCGTGACGATCTCGTCATCGGTGACCACCAGGACGTCGGCCTGGTAGGTGACCGGGAACCGCAGCGGACCCAGCTCCAGCCGGTCGGTGATGGCGTAGCTGGCCCGCGCGCCCGGACGGGTCCGCAGCCGGCGCACCCGGACGATCAGCGGATGCAGCTCCCCCTGCCGGGCCGGATCGCTCAACAGCGCCACCGCGTCCGCCCGTGAGCAGCGCGCCTGCACCGTGTAGCTGAACGACTCCCGCCGGACCACTCCACCCTCCACCCCTCGTCGGTCGCCCGATCGTCCCGTACGACGGCCAGGCTGGCAATCGCAGGCGGCATGCGAGGCCACCGCCGTCAGCGGCGGCGCCGCGGTCTCCGCCGCCGCCCGGGTACGCGACGCGGAGCGGCACTGGGACTTCGCCGCCCGGGTGGCGCTGGACCTGCTGCCCCGGCTGACCGCCGGGCCGGTGGAGAGCGTGCTCAACGTGAACGCTCCGGACCTGCCGCACGGGCGGCTGCGCGGCGTGCGGCGGGGCACCCTGGCCAGCTTCGGCCAGGTGCAGATGACGGTGGCCGACCGCCGGTTTGATCCACTCCGTTCCGGCGACGTGGCGGGGTCGGCGGGCGCGGGTCACCGCCACATCGGCGACCTGGAGTGGATCACCAGCGGCCGGCGTCAGGCGCCGGGGAGGACCTCGGGGGCCGGGGCCGCAGCGCCGGCGAAGTAGGGCTCCGGCGCGCCGAAGAGGCCGAGCAGGCCGGTGACCCAGAGCTGCCGGTGGACGAACCGGCTGGGCTCGGTGACCACCAGCTTGACGCCGCTGACCTCGGCCGTCTGGAACCCGGCGACCATCGCGCTGATGCCGACCGAGTCGATGAAGGTGACGAGTCGCATGTTCAGCTCGATCCGGGACGGACGGCCCTTCGCGAGCACCTCGGCGATCGCCTCACGCACCTCGTACGCGGTGTCGACGTCGATCTCCCCTCGCGGAGCGATCTCCATGACACCACCCGGCAGAACCGACTTCACGATCGACAGGCTCACGCGAGCACCTCCACTCGCCCGTCCACGGGCGCCTCATCAGTACGCGGGCCGCGACCGAGAGTATTCCTCCGACGGCCTCGGTCGCCACCCCCCGGGATGAGCAATTCGCGGATCCGGACGGACCGGACCCTTCTTTCCCGAGTTGTTCCTGGTCCCGTTCATTCCAACGAGCGACCGGGTTCGGCCGCTCCAACCGATCCAGGGTAGCGACCCCGGTCCAGTCATTTCCGTACCCGGCCGCCCGGCGAGCCCCGGTGCCGCGCGCCGATCCCCCGGTGTTGCCCCACCCGCCTAGGGTCGGCGGGCGAGGGTTCCACCACGACGGAAGGAACGATCGATGCTCAAGAGACTGCTCGGCCTGGCCGGTGTCGGCGCGCTGCTCGCTCTCGTACTGGCCTGCGGCTTCGGCGGCGGCGGGGACGACGACGATGACGACGACGACGATTTCGCCCGCGGCGTCGCGGTGGTCATGGTCCGCTGAGGTTCCGACCCGGGTTTGCGGCGCGTCCCGGATGGGCACTGGCGGGACAGGCGACCGTGACGCGCCGCAGACGTCGACGTCCGAAGTGGCCGCAGACTTCGGCACCCCGAGGAGGTACCCATGTTCGGCAGCAACCTGCTGGAGCGCCGCAGCAAGCCGGAGCGGATCACCGACCAGGCCTGGCAGCAGCTGGTCTCGGCGGTCGGTTCCGCCGGTGACAGCGTGCGGGACACGGCGCGGTCGGTCCGCGGCGGCACCCACCTTTCCGACGCCGGTGACCTGGTGGGCTCGGCGGCGGACGAGGCCCGGCGTCGGGCCACGCTCGCCTTCGACGCGCTCGCCGGGCGCCGTCCGGCCCTGCCGTGGGCGCTGCTGATCAGCGCGGCGCTGGTCGGGGCCGCGATCGGTTGGGCCGCCGGGACCGCCGCGCGGGCCGCCGGCAGCCGGGACGGTGGGGCCGTCGACGACATCGAGTTCGTCGACGTGGACCGGCCGAACTCACCGGTCGGCCTCGACGGCTGAGGCGACGGCACGCCGGGGACTGCCCGGGTGGATCAGAACGAGGTGGCGGTGTCCGGGACTCCGGACACCGCCACGTCGCGTGGGACGGTCGGTCGCGCCGGCCGGGTCAGCGGCTGGTGCAGGTGACCGCGGGCACGCCGGTGCTGCCGCTCGAGCTGCCGAGGAAGCCGACGCTGGTGGCTCTGCGGAAGCGCTCCCAGTCAGCTCGCCCGATCGAGGTGGTAGACCACCGCGTCGCCGACCCGCTCGCGGTGGATGCCCAGCCCGTCGACCGGACGGGCCGCCGCGCCCTGCCACGGCGTGCCGGTCGCGTACCGGGGCAGCAGCACCACCGTGCGCACCCCGGCCGCCCGCAGGTACGCCACCGACCCGGCGTCCGGGAAACCCTCGCCGGCCGCCCGGATCCGCTGCTGACTGTCCGGAGTGAACGAGGCCAGCCCGTTCACCGTGGACGGGAAGCCGTCGGTCGACCAGAGCATCACGTGGTAGTCGCGGATGCCGCCCAGCGGCAGCACCAGCACCGGGCCCGCGACGCCACGCAACGCCACCGGCTGCGCCGGCACCGGCACGTGCGGGGTCCGGTTCACCCCCTCGGCCAGCACCAGCAGCACCGGGAGCGCCAGCGCCACCCGTGCCCACCGACGCCAGTCGCCGCGACCGGCCCCGGCCGGCGGCCGCTCCCGGACCGTCAGCGCCCCGGCGGCCAGCACGCCCAGCAGCAGCGTCGTCCAGAGCACCAGCCGGCCCGGGGTGCGCAGCGCGTCCCAGCCCGGCAGGTGCCGCATCAGGGTCAGATAGCCCGGGTCACCGTCGCCGCCGAAGCTGGTCCCCGCCGCGAGGGCGAGGCTGACCAGCACCCCGGCGGCCAGCGCGACCCGCTGCCACACCCGCCAGGCCGAGAAGACCAGCCCGGCCACCGCCAGCGCGATCAGCACGACGCCGGGCAGCAGGGTCATCTCCCCCGGGAAGCCGAGCGTCGCCCGTGCCGCGCCGTGCCGCTCGCCCCACAGCCACGACTCCGGCGGCGCCGTCAGGAAGCCACGGGCCGGCGGGGAGAACATCGCCACCTGCGCGGCCGTCCGCCGGCCGGCCGGGTGGCGGGCCACCACTTCGAGGTACGGCGCCGCCATCAGCAGGCTCACCGCGGCGAACCCGGTGACCCCGGCCAGGTCGGCCAGGAACAGGCCGCGCGGAACCGCCGGCCGGGACCGGCGCCGCCACCAGGTGACGCCGTACGCCCCGGCGACGGCGAGGCCGAGCAGACCCAGGACGTACGCGAACGGCAGGCCGATGCCGAAGCCCAGGGTGACCTGCCAGGCGGCGACCGCCCAACCGGCTCCCGCCCAGCCGGGACGAACCCGGTCGCGCCGGTACCCGTGGCGCAGCGACCAGCCGTGGCCCCGGGCCAGCATGGCCAGCGCGAGGGCCACCCCGCCGATGCTGAGCACGTGCAGGTGCCCGGCCTGGGCCAGCTTCCACGGCGCGTACGCGAACGACGCCCCGGCCACCGCCGCCCCCGCCCGCCCGGCACCCAACTGCCGCGACAGCGCGTACGCCCCGACGAAGGCGAGCGCGTGCACCAGCACGTAGAGCAGGTTGTAGCGGACGACGGCGGCCACCGGCCCCTCGCCGATGAGGGCGAACGGGGCGAAGCCCAGCAGGGTGTCGGAGTAGGCGTAGGTGTACGGCTCGGGGAAGAACGTGTTCGAGTGCCAGAGGCGGGCCGGGTCGGTGCGCAGCGCGTGCCCGCCCCAGGCGACCTGCCACGCCTGCAGGGTCGGGTCGCCGGTGTCCTGCGGGAGGGTGCCGGCCGGGTCGCGCAGCGTCGGCCAGGTCAGCGCGGCGGCCAGCGGCAGTGACGCGAGCACCACGAGGGTCCACTCGTGCCGGGCCACCCGCCACAGCGCCCGCCCCGCCCGGCGCACCCCGTCCATCGCCCCCGCCAATCGCCGACCGCCAGATCGTGCCCGAGCCCACCCCGGGTTGTCGATGCCCGGGCGGGCAGGGTCACCCGGTGCGGGTGAGGGGGACTCATCCGGTGTGCCGGCAGGATCGCGGTTCGGCGGGATGTACGCCCGCCCCGTGTCCCGATCCCGGGAGGAGTGAGCGCATGGCCAGCGCGACCATCGTCACGCGTACCGACCAGGACATCCAGACCGACGTGCTCGACGAGCTGACCTGGGAGCCCCGGGTGAGCCCGGCCGAGGTGGGGGTCACCGTCGCCGAGGGGGTGGTGACGCTGACCGGACGGGTGGACAGCTACGCCGCGAAGTGGGCCGCCGAGCGGGCCGCGCACCGGGTGGCCCGGGTCCGGGCCGTCGCCAACGACCTCGCCGTGCGGATCACCCCGTCGGCCGAGCGCACCGACACGGAGATCGCCGGGGCGGCCGAGCGGGCCCTGGAGTGGGACGCCTTCGTGCCGGTGGAGGACCTGGAGGTGACCGTCGCCGGCGCATGGGTGACGCTGCGCGGCCGGGTGGAGTGGGAGTACCAGCGCCGGGCCGCCGAGCGGGTGGTCGGCCGGCTCACCGGCGTACGCGGAGTCAGCAATGGCATCACCGTCCGGCCGTCCACCCCGCCGACCGGCGACGAGCTGCCCGACCGGATCGTCGACGCGCTCGCCCGCAGCGGCGCCACCGAGCCGGACCGGATCAGCGTCCGGGTGTACGGCGACACCGTGGTCATCGACGGCCTGGTGCACTCCGTGCCCGAGCGCGACGAGGTGGAGCGGATCGTCTGGTCCGCCCCCGGCATCCGGGAGGTCCACAACCACGTCACGGTGGGCCGCTGAGACCACCCCGCCCGGGTGAACCGACTTCACCCGGCCGGCGGGCAACGTGGGAGTCATGACTGATTCCGACGGGCTGATCACACCCGGGAGCCCGGCGCCCGACTTCACCCTGCCGGCCACCCCGGACGGGCGGCGTACGGGCCCCGGGCAGTTCCGCGGCCGGCCGGTGGTGCTCGCCTTCTACCCCGCCGACTGGACCCCGGTCTGCGGTGACCAGATGGTGCTGTACCAGGCCGCGATGCCGGAGTTCGAGCGGTACGACGCGGTGCTGCTCGGCCTCTCCGTCGACAGCATCTGGTCGCACCAGGCCTTCGCCGAGGCCAGGGGGATCACCTTCCCGTTGCTGGCCGACTTCGAGCCCAAGGGCGAGGTGTCCCGCCGGTACGGCGCGTACACCCCGCACGGGGAATCGGCGCGGGCACTGGTGGTGCTCGACCCGGACCAGACGGTGGCCTGGAGCTACCTGTCCCCGCCGGAGGTGAATCCGGGCGCCGACGGCATCCTCGACGCGCTGGAGCAACTCGTCTCCGATCGGCGGGTGGTGACCCGATGACGACGCCGCTCCAGGTCACCGCCCGGCTGCGCACCCCGGTGGACGGGACCGACCACGTCCGGGGGCCGGTGGACGCGCCGGTCACGATCGTCGAGTACGGGGACTTCCAGTGCCGCTTCTGCGGCGCGGCGTACCCGAACCTGGCCGAGGTACTGCGCCAGCGCACCGCCACCGTCCGGCTGGTCTACCGGCACTTCCCGATCGCCAACGTCCACCCGTACGCGGAGAGCGCGGCCGAGGTCGCCGAGGCGGCCGCCCGGCGCGGCAGGTTCTGGGAGATGCACGACTGGCTCTACGAGCACCAGGACCAGTTGGACCCGGTGCACCTGTCCCTCGGCGTCGAACAGCTCGGACTGCCACCCGAGGAGGTGGGCGCCGAGGTCGAGCGGCAGGCGTACTCCGACCGGGTACGGCGGGACTTCGTCGGCGGGATCCGCAGCGGGGTCAACGGCACCCCCACCCTGTTCATCAACGAGGTCCGGCACGAGGGCGGGCACGACCTGCCGGAGCTGCTCGCCGCCGTGGACGCGGCGGCCGGCAGCTGACCGGGCGGCGCCGACCACCGCCGGGATCGCACCGCCCGGCGGCGGTCGGCCCGCGCCTCGTCAGATCAGCCGCAGCTCGCGGGCCCGCCGCACGGCCTCGCGCCGACGGGTCGCGTCGAGCTTGCGGTAGATGTTGCGCACGTGCGTCTTGACGGTGTTGACCGACACCGACAGCTCGCTGGCGATCTCCACGTTGGACAGGATGCTCTGCAGGTAGCGCAGGATAGTCAGCTCCCGCTCGGTCAGCGGCTCGTCCAGCGCCCGCTCCGCGCCGGCGGGTCCCCGGTCGGCGGGCTCGTCGGCGCCCCGGACCAGGTCGCTCACCGTCGGCCAGTGCGCCGTGCCGGAGTCGAGGTGGGCGGCGAGCAGGTCGCGCACCGCCGGCTCCGCCCTGGTGAACACCCGCCGGTAGCCCTCCGGGCCGGCCAGGTCGAGCACCCGTTCCAGCAGCCGACCGGCACGCCGGTCGTCGCCGCCCCGGCGGGCGAGCACCGCCTCCAGCACGCCCGAGGCGACGCGTACCGGCAGCGGCCAGTCCCCGGCGGCCGGGGCGTCCCAGTCCGGCAGGGCGTAACCGGCCGCCCGCACGTCACCGGCACGCAGCTCCACCCGGGCCAGGGCCAGGGCCAGCACCGGCGCCGGTTCGGGCGCCCGCGCCCGGTCGGCGAGCAGCCCGCGCGCGGTGTCCACGTCGCCCTGCTCGCTGCGCAGGTCCGCCTCCTCGGCGAGCAGCCGGTCGGCGAGATCCCCGGCGGCGGACCGGGAGGCCAGCTCCTCCCGGGCCCGGGCGACCAGCTGGGTCGCCCCAGCCGGCTCCGCCGCGTCGCGCAGCAACGCGCCCCGGCACAGCGCCGCCGCGGCGGCGACCGTCGCGTCCCCGCCGGCCCCGCCGGTGAGCGCCAGGTGCGCGGTGGCCTCCTCGGGCTGGTCGCGGTGCAGCGCCACCAGGGCCAGCGCCAGGTGGGCGTGGGCGCACTCGGCCCGGCTCGACCACCCCTGGCAGGACGGCATCTCCAGCGCCGCCCGGGCGGTCCGCTCCGCCGCGCGCAACTCCCCGGCCAGCGCGTGCAGCAGCGCACAGCGTGTCGCGCAGACCAGCTCGGTGCGCGGCCGACCGGCCCGCCGGGCGGCGTCGAGCGCCGCGCCGAAGGTCGCCGAGGCCGCCCGGAGGTCACCCTCGGCGAGGTCGACCAGGCCGAGCGCGGTGCCGGCCACCGCCCGTACGTCGGCGTCCTCGCCGGTCCGCGGATCGTCGGTGTCCGGGCTCTCCACCTGCCCCGGGTCGCGGGTGGCGAGCAGCCGGGCGGCGGCGTCGCGTACCTCCCGGTGGTCGCCGGCGAGCCGGGCCAGGGTGAGTTCCAACGCGGTGGCCAGCCGGCGGAACCGGTCCCGGCGCGGCGCGGGCAGCGACCGGGCCGCCGCCACGGCCTCGCGCAGCCGGGCGGCGGCGGTCGCGCTGTCCCCCGCGTACGCCCGTTCGGCCGCGCCGGCCAGGGCCAGCTCCGGGTCCCGGCGCACCGCCTCGGCCGGCGGCGCCGGCGGCGGCGGGCCGGCGGCGGCCTCCCGGTCGTAGGGGACCAGCTCCGGCCAGCCGCTGAGCAGCAGCTCGCTGGCCCGCTCCCACTCCCCCGCGGCCAGCGCGTGCCGCAGCGCCTCGGCGGGCCGGTCGTGGCCGGCGTACCAGCCCGCGGCGCGCAGGTGCAGGTCGCGCCGCTCGTCGTCGCCCAGCCCGTCGAGTTCCTCGCGGAGCAGGTCGGCCAGCAGCGGGTGGGCCCGGTACCAGGGCGGGTCGCTGTCGTCGCGGTGCAGGAAGCCACCGTCGCGGGCCAGCCCGGCCAGCACCTGCCCACCGTCGCCCCGGCCGGTCAGCGCGTCGGCGAGGTCGGCGCGGACCGCCGGCGCGACCGCCGCCCGCAACAGCAGGTCCCGCGCCGCCGGCGTCAGCCCGGACAGCACCTCCGCCCGCAGGTACGCGGCGACGTCCGGCTGGTCGCCGCCGAACCGCTCGGCCCACCGTTGCGGGTCGGGACGGTCCCGGGCCGCCAGCGCGGCGAACCGCAGCCCGGCCGGCCAGCCGCCGGTCCGCTCCCGCAGCCGGGCGACCGCCGCCGCGGGCAGCGGCGCGCCGTGCGCGACCAGCAGGTCGGCGACCTCGTCGTCGGTGAAGGCGAGTTCCTCGGGGCCGAGCTCGGTCAGCTCGCCGGCCAGCCGCAGCCGGTGCAGGGCCAGCGGCAGCTCGGTGCGGGCCCCGGCGACCAGGCGCAGCCGCCCGTCGGTGTGCCGCAGCAGGAACTCCAACCCGGTCAGCGCGGCCGGGTCGGTGACCCGGTGCAGGTCGTCCAGGACCAGCAGCACCGGCCGGTCCCGGGCGGCCAGGGCGGCGGCGAGCAGCTCCAACTGGTCGGGGCGGGGCGGGGCCACCGGTACGGCCGGTTCCTCCTCCGCCTCCCCCACCCCGCGCAGCGCCGCCGCCAGGTACGCCCAGAGCCGCTCCCCGGTGTCCCCCTCCTCCACCTGGACCCACGCCGGCCCGGGTTCGGGCGCGCCGCGCGCCCAGGTGGCGAGCAGGGTGGTCTTGCCCCAGCCGGCCGGGGCGCGGACCAGGGTGACCGGTCCGGCGGTCCCGGCGTCCAGCCGTGCGGTCAGCCGGGGCCGCAGCAGCAGCGGCTCGGGCAGCGCGGGCGGGGTCAGCCGGGAGGCGAGCAGCGGCGGCGGGCCGGCGGACGCCTCGGCGATCCCGTTGCTGCTGACCTGCGGCTGCGGCATGCACCCACCCCCGTCGACGCGTTCCTCCCCCGGTCGGCGGCGCTTACCCGGCCGGGACGGGTTCACCCCTTCGGGGGGAGCACACCTCACCCGGGCCGGGCCGACCATCGGCGTACGCGGGCGACCGGCCGCGCGTGACCGGTCGCCCGTACCGCAACCGGCCCGGAGACCGGAGGGACAGGTGGTACGGATGGGACGGCGGGTCCTCGGCGGGCTCACCCTCGCGGCGGTCGCCGGCGGGGTGGCACTTCGTGCGCTGGTCGTACCCCGGCGGGGGCGCTGGCCCCGCGCGGCCGGGCCCGACCCGCGACCCGGCCGCTGGCAGGTGGTGACGGTGGACCGCCCGCCCGCGGCGGTGCTGCCCGGCGGCCGGTGGCCGGAGCCGCTGCGCCCGCTGGACGGTGCGGTGGAGCTGCGCCTGCGCCCGGCCCCCGGCGGGCGCGGCAGCGAGCTGGCCGCCCGGCCGCTCGGCGGGGTGGCGACCCTGCCCGGAATGGCGGCGCACCTGGTCGGTGACGACCCGGGCCTGTTCCTGCGGGACGTGCTGCGCCGGGTCAAGCAGCTCACCGAGACCGGCGAGGTGCTGCGCGCGGACCGCTCGGCGGTGGACCGGCCGGCGGTGCCGGGGTGAGGGCGCTCTGCTGGGAGGGCGTCGACTCGCTGGCGGTACGCCAGGTGCCCGACCCGGAGCTGCGCAACGCGCACGACATGATCGTCCGGGTCCGGCGCAGCGCCACCTGCGGTGCGGACCTGCCGCTGCTCGACGGCCGGCTGCCCTTCGCCGCCGCCGGGGACGTGCTGGGGCACGAGTTCGTCGGCGAGGTGGCCGAGGTCGGCCCGGAGGTGCGCCGGCACCGGGTCGGCGACCGGGTGGTGGTCAGCGCGGCGGTGGCCTGCGGCAGCTGCTGGTACTGCCGGCAGGGGCTGCACTCCTGCTGCGACAACTCCGGCACCGCCCCGGCCGTCACCGAGTCGGCGTGGGGTCAGCCCACCGCCGGCTGCTACGGCCAGCCCGCGGCGCTGGGCGGCTTCGCCGGCAGCCACGCCGAGTACGTCCGCGTGCCGTACGCCGACGTCGGCGCGTTCACCGTGCCCGACCCGGTCAGCGACGACCGGGCGGTCTTCGCCTCGGACGCGGCCCCGGCCGGCTGGATGGGTGCGGAGCTGGGCGAGGTGAGCCCCGGCGACGTCGTCGCGGTCTGGGGCGCGGGCGCGGTGGGCCAGTTGACCGCGCAGGCGGCGACGCTGCTCGGCGCGGACCGGGTGATCGTGATCGACCGGCATCCGGAGCGGCTGCAGATGGCCGAGCGGCACACCGGCGCGGAGACGCTCAACTACGACCTGACCGACGTCCCCGCGGAGCTGCGCGAACTCAGCGGCGGGCGCGGCCCGGACGTCTGCGTGGAGGCGGTCGGCGCGGCCGACGGCGGCGGGACGCCCGGGTCGCTGGCCGCCCGGCTCACCGGCCACCGGGGCGACGGTGAGGACCCGCTCGCGGTGCGGGAGGCGGTGCACGCCTGCCGCAAGGGCGGCACCGTCTTCGTCTCCGGCACCTTCACCGGCTTCGTCCACACCTTCCCGCTCGGCGCGGTGATGAACAAGGGGCTCACCCTGCGCAGCGCCCGCCAGCACGGGCAGCGGTGGATTCCCATGCTGCTGGACCGGATGGCCCGCGACGAACTGCGCACGGAACACCTGGCCACCCACCGGTTCCCGCTGGAGCAGGGCCCGGCCGGGTACGCGCTGTTCCGGGACCGGGCTGACGGCTGCGTCCGAACCGTCTTCACGCCGGAGGGGTGAAAAGCACCTCACGGATGGCAGACTCGGCGGATGCGTGACGACCGCCCGTACGACCTCGTCCTGTTCGGTGCGACCGGCTTCACCGGTGGCCTGACCGCCGAGTACCTCGCCCGGCACGCCCCCGCCGGGCTGCGCTGGGCCCTCGCCGGCCGCAACCCGGCCAAGCTGGCGGCGGTCCGCGACCGGCTGGCCGACATCGACGCGGCGCTGGCGGAGCTGCCGCTGCTCACCGCCGACGTCACCGACGCCGCCTCGCTGCGGGCGGTCGCCGAGAGCGCCCGGGTGGTGGCCAGCACCGTCGGCCCGTTCGTCCACCACGGGGAGCCGCTGGTGGCCGCGTGCGCCGCCGCCGGCACCGACTACCTGGACATCACCGGCGAGCCGGAGTTCGTCGACCGGATGTACGTGCGGCACCACGCCGAGGCGGTGCGCACCGGGGCGCGGCTGGTGCACGCCTGCGGCTTCGACTCGATCCCGCACGACCTGGGCGCCTGGTACACCGTGAAGCAGCTCCCGTCGGACGCGCCGATCACGGTGGACGGCTTCGTCCGGGCCGGCGCGCGGTTCTCCGCCGGCACGTACCACTCGGCGCTGACCGCGTTCTCCCGCACCGGCGAGACGAACCGGGCGGCGAAGGAGCGCAAGGCGGTCGAGCCCCGGCCCGAGGGTCGGCGGGTCCGCGCGGTGCCGGGCCGGGTGGGCCGGTCGAAGGAGATCGGCATGTGGGCGGTGCCGCTGCCCACCATCGACCCGCAGGTGGTCCGCCGGTCCGCGGCGGCCCGCCCGGAGTACGGCCCGGACTTCCGGTACCGGCACTTCGCCGCGGTGAAGCGACTGCCCACGGTGCTGGTCAGTGGGGTCGGGTTCGCCGGCCTGATCGGCCTGGTGAAGCTGCCGCCGACCCGGCGTTGGCTGCTCGGCCGGCTCGCCTCCGGGCAGGGGCCGACCGCCGAGCAGCGGGCGAAGTCCTGGTTCCGGGTGCGCTTCCTCGGCTCCGGCGGGGGCCGGCGGGTGCTGACCGAGGTCTCCGGCGGCGACCCCGGCTACGACGAGACGGCGAAGATGCTCGCCGAGTCGGCGCTCTGCCTGGCCTGCGACGACCTGCCGGCCACCGCCGGGCAGGTCACCCCGGTGACCGCGATGGGCGACGCGCTGCTGGACCGGCTGGTCAAGGCCGGCATCACCTTCCGGGTGCTGGACGCGCCGCGGTGAGCGCCGGCCGCCCCGCCGCTTGACCCTCGACCTGGTTGAGGCCACAGGATCATCGTCGTGGAGAGCGAGCTGCGCAGCATCGGCGAGCTGGCCCGGGCCAGCGGCCTGACGGTCAGCGCCCTGCGGTTCTACGACCGCTGCGGGGTGCTGGCCCCGGCGCGGGTGGACCCGGTGACCGGCTACCGGTGGTACACCGACGAGCAGGTGGCCCCGGCCCGACTGGTCGCCGGCCTGCGCCGGGTCGGCATGCCGGTGGCGGGCATCGCCGAGGCGCTGCGCCACCGGGCCGAGCCGGCGGTGGTCGGGCGGCTGCTCGACGCGCACCTGCGCCGGCTGGAGGACGGCCTGGCCGACGCCCGCAGGGAACTCTCCCGGATCCGCGTCCTGCTCGATCCCGAGGAGACCCCGATGACCACCCGTATCGTGCTGTCCCGCGTCGACCTGGCCGCCGCCGTCGACGCCGTCCGCTTCGCCGTCGGCGCCGACCCGGAGCTGCCGGTGCTCTCCGGCGTGCTGCTCGACGTGGAGGCCGACGGCGTACGGCTGGTCGCCACCGACCGGCACCGCCTGGCGCTGGCGCGTACCCCGGGCCGGGTGGACGGCCCCACGGTGCGCGCCCTGCTCCCGGTCGACGCGGTGGACGAGGTCCGCGCCCTGCTGGACACCGGCACCGGGCTGACCCCCGAGGCGCACCTGACCCTGGCCGGCCCCGACGTGACGGTCGCCGTGGCGGGCCGCGCGGTCACCGCGACCGCCCTGCCGTACGACTTTCCCGACTACCGCCGGCTGCTGCACCGGGCGGCCGGCGACGCCCCCGTACGGCGGATCCCGGTGGACGTGCCCGCCCTGCGCGCGGCGCTGCGCGACGGCGACGCGCCCACCGTCACCCGGGACCACGACGGCGTGCCGCTGGCGGTGACCGTGCTCGGCCTCGACGAGTCCGACGGGCTGCGCCTGCTCGGCCCGGACGACCTCGCCGCGGACTCCGGGGAGCTGCGGGTCGGCGTGAACGGCGACTACCTGCTCGACGCGCTGGACGCCGCGGGCGGTCCGCAGCTGGTGCTGGAGCTGGACGGCCCGATCGCCCCGCTGGCCATCCGCCGCCTCGACGACGAGGACGCCTTCTCGATCCTGATGCCGATCCGCCTCTGACCGAAACTCCGGCCGCACCACCCGTCGGGCGGCGGCTCGTCGGGCCGTACCGGGGGCGGGAAGGCGCGACGGTAGCATCTGGGGGTCTCACCTGACATCCCGGACGGAGGCGTACGGAGCAGCATGCTCGACATGGAGTTGATCCGGAAGGATCGCGAGGCGGTGGCGACCGCGCTGGCGAAGCGACTGGATCCCGCCGAAGTCAACCGGGTCCTGGACGAGATCCAGCGGCTCGACCAGGAACGTCGCGCGCTGATCAGCGAGATCGACGGCGAGCGGCAGCGCCGCAAGGCGGAGGCGCGGGCGTACGCGGCGGCGAAGCGTGCCGGCGCCGAGCCGGAGGTCTCCGCGCCGGAGTCCGGGCGCAAGCAGCTCGCGGAGCTGGAGTCCGAGCTGGACGAGGTGCAGGCCCGGCTGCGCGGCACGATGAGCGAGCTGCCCAACCTGCCCGCCGACGACGTGCTGCCCGGCGGCAAGGAAGCCAACCGGGTGGTGAAGACCTACGGCGCGCCGCCGGCCATCGAGAAGGTCCGCGACCACATCGAGCTGAGCCGGATGCTGGGCCTGGTCGACCACGAGCGCGGGGTCAAGCTCGGCGGTTCCGGCTTCTGGATGTACACCGGCATCGGCGCCCGCCTCGAGTGGGCGCTGATCAGCTGGTTCATCGACGAGCACGTCAAGGCCGGCTACGAGTTCCTGCTCCCGCCGCACCTGCTGCTGGACACCGCCGGCTTCGCCGCCGGCCAGTTCCCCAAGTTCTACGACGACGTCTACCACCTGGACCGGGAGTCGGCCCCGCGCGGGCAGTTCCTGCTGCCCACCTCGGAGACGGCGATCCTCGGGGCGTACCAGGACGAGATCCTGGACACCGGGAAGCTGCCGTTGAAGGCGTTCGCCTACACCCCGTGCTACCGGCGCGAGGCCGCCGGCTCGCACTCCGACGAGCGCGGCACCGTGCGGGGCCACCAGTTCAACAAGGTGGAGATCTTCCAGTTCTGCCTGCCGGAGCAGGCCGACACGGCGCTGGAGGAGATGCTCACCCACGCCGAGCGCCTGGTCGAGAAGCTGGGCCTGCACTACCAGCGCAGCCTGCTCTCGGCCGGTGACGCCAGCGCGGCGATGAAGAAGACCCTCGACATCGAGGTCTGGATGCCGAGCACCGGCAAGTACAAGGAGGTGTCGTCGGTCTCCTGGGCCGGCGACTATCAGGCCCGCCGGGCGGCCATCCGCTACCGGGAGCCGGGCGGCAAGCAGACCCGCTTCGTGCACACCCTCAACGGGTCGGCGCTGGCCACCAGCCGGCTCTTCCCGGCCATCCTGGAGCAGTTCCAGCAGCCCGACGGCTCGGTGCTGCTGCCCGAGGTGCTCCGCGACCGGCTCGGCACCGACCGGCTCACGCCGGTCCGCTGACCGCCTGAGCGTCGGCGGGGATCGGGTCTCCCGGTCCCCGCCGTCCGTCCTCCGCCACCGGCGCGGCGGCGGGCACCGACGACGCCACCCCGGGGCGGGCGCGGCGGCGGGACAGCACCGCCGCCGCCAGCAGACCGACCAGCAGCGCCGCGAGCAGCGCCGGGCCGACCGCGTCCAGCGCGGCGACCAGCGCCCGCTGGACCCGCGCCGCGCCCACCACCACCGGGTCACCGAACGCGTCGCGCCGGCCCTGCGCCAGCCGGACCTCGTACCAGCCGTACCAGGCGACGTAGCTCCCGGCGAGGAGCAGCACCACCCCGCTGAGCCGGGGCACCCAGGCGCCGGCGGCGCGCAGCCGGGCCACCACCGCGCCGCGCAGCAGCGCCACGCCGAGCGCGGCCACCGTGGCCACCAGCCCCATCCCGACCGCGTACGCGACGAAGAGCGCCAGCCCGTGCAGCGTGGAGCCGGCCTGGAGGCTGGTCACCACGATCGCCAGGAACGGGGCGATGGTGCAGGTCAGCGAGGCCAGCGCGTACGCCATCCCGAACAGCGCCATGGACGCCCAGGAGCGGGTGAGCCGGGGCGCCCGGCCGACGCCCGCGCCCGGGGCGGGCAGCCGACGGCCGGCGAGCAGCCAGCAGCCGAGGGCCAGCAGCCCCAGCCCGAGGGTCACCGTGAGCCAGGGCAGCCGGGGGCGCAGCCAACCCGCCAGCGGCGCCACGGCCAGCCCGAACGCGCCGAACACCACGACGTACCCGCAGGTCAGGCCGGTGGCGGCGGTGAGCGCGCGGCGGATCGGACCGCGCCCGTCGCCCGCGCCGGCGACCAGCAGCGACAGGTACGCCGGCAGCATCGCGAAGCCGCACGGGTTGACCGCACCGAGCATGCCGGCGGTCAGCGCGAGCAGCAGCGGCGTCTCCATCAGCCGGCCAGCGCGGCGACCCGGCGGGTCAGGTCCTCACCGTCCAGGAAGCCCTGGTGCACGACCTTCCCGTCCCGGTCGATCACCAGGAAGGTGCTCTGCTCGACCACCTCGAAGCGGCGCCACAGCGCCCCGGCCCGGTCGTCGAGCTGCGGCGTGCCGGCCAGGTCGAACTCGGTGACGAAGTCCTTCATCGCCCGCTGCTCGCCCAGGCCGGCCACCCCGACGATCGGCACGGTGTCCCGGTACTTCGGGGCGATCTCGGCCACCGTCCACGCCTGGCTGGCGCAGGTGGCGCACCACGGCGCCCAGAACCAGAGCACCACCGGCCGGCCGGCCAGCTCGGCCGCCGAGAACGCCGTACCGTCGAGGGTCTTCGCGGTGAAACGCAGCGTGTCCGGCACCCGGGCCGGGGCCGACGGGCTCGCCGGGCCGGAGCCGACGGGCAGCGGCGACGCGGTGGCCGCCGGCACGGCGACCTCGGCGGGCGGTCCGGCCGGGTCCGGGCCGACCGCGCAGCCGCCGGCGGCGAGCAGCGCGCCGACCAGCACGACGCCGACGGCGGCGAGCCGGCCCGCGGCGGGCGGTCGTCCACCCGGCCCGCTCCTGGGGTACGACCGCATGGCGCGTCTCCTCTCGGTGGTGCTGCTATTCGGCCCTGGCGAGGCGCAGTGCGAGCTCGGGGCAGACCTTGACCGCCTTCAGGGCGCCCTCCCGGAGCCAGGTCGGCACGGGGGTGGACGGGAAGGCGGGGTATCCGTTGGCGTCCAGCCGGATGAAGTCGGGCACGACGTGCGCGCAGAGCCCGTGCCCGTCGCAGCGGGACCAGTCGAGGGTCAGCTTCTGCGGGTTGGCGTCGGGCGCGCCGGGCAGCCCCATCACGCCCTTGACCCGCCGGCCGCAGCCGTCCCCGGTGGTGTGCAGGCGCAGATCCTCGGCGAAGACCTCCATCGCCGAGAGCGCGAACCGGGCCGTACCGTCGGGGTGGCTGCACGCCCCGCGGCCCTTGACGTCGCCGGCGGCGGCCCGGACGACCTCCACCGGCGCGCTGCCGGAGACCGCCAGGTCGACGGCGCGGGCCAGGTCGGGCAGCCCCATCTTGCACGGTCCGCACTGGCCGGCGGACTCGCCGGCGAGGTAGCGGACCACCTGAGCGGCCTCGCCGAGCGGGCAGGTGTCGCTGCCCAGCGGCACGACGATGCCGGCGCCGAGGGTGCCACCGACCCTGGTGAGCCCCCTGCCGGACACCTCCGCCCGGTCCGCGGCCTCCTGGGTGATCCACTTGCCGTGGTAGCCGCCCATCAGGATGCCCGGTGAGTCCGGCACCTCGCACAGGTCGAGGATCTCCCGCAGCGGGGTGCCGGCGGCGCACTCGACCACGGCCGGGCGCTTCGCCGCGCCGGTCACGGTGAGCAGCACCGTGCCGGGCTCGTCGTCGGTGCCGAGCGCCGCGTACTCGTACGGGCCGAGCCGGGCGGCGACCGCGAGCTGCGCGTACGTCTCGGCGTTGGAGAGCAGGGTGGGCAGGTTGTTCACCCCGGAGTCGCTGGAGCGCTTCTTGGTGCCGGGCGGGATGTGCGGCAGCCCGTTGATCCCGTTGACCAGCGCACCGCCCTCGCCGGAGATGAACCGGTGCGGCACGGTGACGATGCTGGTCGGCACCGGCATCCGGCGCTCCTGCAGGGCCTGGGTGATCGAGTCCCGACCCACCCCGTCGTCAGCCACCCCGAGCACGATCTCCTCGGCGTCCAGCGCGTACGCGGCCAGCGCGGCCCCGTCGAGGATCAGGTGCGGCGCCCGGGTGAGCAGGACCTTGTCCTTCCAGCTCGCCGGCTCGCCCTCGCTGGCGTTGACCACCACCACGGCGGGCAGATCCTGCCGCTCGCAGGACTCCAGCACCGCCGTGAGCTTGCGGGCGAACGGGAAACCCGCACCCCCCTTGCCCTTGAGCTGCATGCTCTCGGCCAGCCGGAGCAGGTTCGCCGGCTCCATCGGGCCGATCGGGCCGTGCACCTGCTCGTGCGCGACCAGGTCGAGCCGGCCGAACTCGGCGAACCCGGCGGTGAGCCGGGGCTCGCCGACGCACGCCACCGGCGGCACCTTGGTCCGCATCACTTCGCCTCACCCCGCAGCCCGGCCCAGTACGCCCCGTCCACCGCGTCCGCGTCGGCCCGCCGACGGCGCCGGCGGCTGTCGCCGGTGGCCTTCAGGGCGCGCCGGGAGGCCAGGTCGACCAGCGTGGGGGTGTCGTCGACGGGCACCTCGTCCGCGACGTACCGGGCCGGCGGCCGCCAGTAGTCCGGCTCCTCCGGCACCTCGTCGACGCTGTGCCGGCCGGCGCCGCTGCGCGGCATGGCGGAGATGGGCTCGGCCGACACCGGCAGCGAGTCCTCCCAGCGGCGCGGGCTGTCCCACGGCTCCTCGGGCTCCTCGCGGCGCCGGGGCGGAGCGGAGTAGCTCGCGGCCAGGTCCTCGTCGTCGCGGCGGGCCCGCCGGCCGGCCGAGACCGGCGCGACGTCCTCGGCATCGCGGCGGGCCCGCCGGCCGGCCGAGACCGGCGCGACGTCCTCGGCATCGCGGCGGGCCCGACGCCCGGTGGAGACCGGGGCGACGTCCTCGTCCCGGCGGGCCCGTCGGCCCCCGGAGACCGGCGCGACGTCCTCGTCGTAGCGGGCGCGGCGACCGCCCGAGACCGGGGCGGTCTCCTCGTCGTACCGGGCGCGGCGGCCCCCGGAGACCGGGGCGACGTCCTCGTCGCGGCGGCGCGGGCGTTCGGCGTCCCGGCGGCGCTCGACGGGCTCGGAGTCCCGGCGGCGCTCGACGGGCGCGGAGTCCCGGCGGCGGGCGGCCGGCTCCAGGTCACGCTCCCGGCGCGGGGTCGGCACGTCCTCGACGTCGCGCCGGGACCGGCCGCCCCGGACGGGCTCACGCAGCGTGCCGGGCTCGGGCACCACCGGCACGGTGAACCGGTCGGGGTCGCGGCGCCGGGCGGTGCCGGTGGGCGCGGTCCACGAGGCGGCGACGGTGGTCTCGGCCCAGCCGCCCCGGACGTCCTTCTCCTCGGCCCCGGCCTTGCGGCGGCCGAGCCCGGCGAGCAGGGTCCGGCCCTTGCCCTCGTCGGTCGCCCTGCCGGCCATCGCCTTGTTGATCGCGGCAGCCTGATGCTGCTCCCGGCTGCGCTTGCCGAGGTGGACGGAGAGCCGCACCATCAGCGCCGCGACCACCAGCAGCACGCAGGCGAGGTAGCTCAGCGTCACCCAGGACGCCGCAGCCCGGCCGGCGTTGAGGCCGTGCAGCAGGGCGAACGGCCAGGCGACGTACGCCATGGAGTGCAGCGCGCGCCAGAACCACTTCGGACCGACGCCGGCGAAGCGGACCCGGATGATGCCGGTCCAGAGCACGCTCACCATCAGGAACGCGGCGACCGTGCCGAGCCCGACGTAGAGGCCCCGCCCGCCCACGAACGGCACCACCGCGTCGGTCGGCCCGGCCCGGCCGATGGCGACCTTGGTGATGACGTGGAAGACCAGCCCGGCCACGCCGAGCACGCCGGTGGCCCGGTGCGCGGACTGCAGCAGCACCCGGTGCGGGATCTTCAGCACCAGCCGGTCCGTGGCGAGCAGCCCCAGCATCACGGTGAGGCTCAGCGCGACCAGGGCGACCACCCCGGCGAAGAACTCGGTGAAGAAGAAGCCGTACGAGTACATGGACCCGCCGACGCCGCTGAGCTCCACACCGGCCCACATCAGGGCGAGCGCGGATCCGATCAGCAGTGCCATCGCGGGCTTCGACGTGGTCCGGACCCCACGGCTGCTGGTGGTGGTCCGGACGGTCGTCGCCTTCTCGTTCTGCTTTGCCCGGCCCATCTGCTCCTCGATCGCGACTCACGGCGGCACCACCACCGGCCGACCTGCTCCTTCATCCAGTACGGACGTCCGGCCCGTACGGATCAGTGCGGGTGGCGAATTTCTCGGGCGATCCGTCGAACCGTCCCGGCCCGCGGCGCGTGTAGCGCCCAGCGCAACGACGCACGTCCATCCATTGACAGTTGTTGCAACACGCTTGTAACCTTTCCGAAAATTTTCAGCCTGTCTGCAAGAAGCCGTCAGGCGAACCTCTCCCCCGCGTCGCCACCACCCCCGACCCCCAGGGAGTACCGATGCATCGACGCCGATGCCGCTCGGCGATCCTCGCCCTCGGCGTGCTCGCCAGCCTGCTCGTCCCCACCACCGTGGCGGCTCCCCCGGCCGCCGCGGCGCCCTCCGGCGCCAGGAACGTCATCGTCCAGCTCTTCGAGTGGAACTGGCCGTCGGTGGCCAGCGAGTGCACGAACGTGCTGGGCCCCAAGGGCTACGGCTACGTCCAGGTCTCGCCGCCCCAGGAACACGTCCGCGGCAACCAGTGGTGGCTGGCCTACCAGCCGGTCAGCTACCGGATCGAGTCGCGCAAGGGCACCCGGGCGCAGTTCCAGTCGATGGTGAACACCTGCCACGCCGCCGGCGTGAAGGTCATCGTCGACGCGGTGATCAACCACATGTCCGGCCAGGACACCCCCGGCACCGGCTGGGCCGGCTCGTCCTACAGCCACTACGACTACCCGGGCAGCTACCAGACGCAGGACTTCCACCACTGCGGCCGCAACGGCGGCGACGACATCGCCAACTACAACGACCGGTACGAGGTGCAGAACTGCGAGCTGGTCAACCTCTCCGACCTGAAGACCGAGTCCGACTACGTCCGGTCGAAGATCGCGGCGTACCTGAACGACCTGCTCGCCCTCGGGGTGGACGGCTTCCGGCTGGACGCCAGCAAGCACATGCCGGCCGCCGACATCGCCGCCATCAAGGGCAAGCTGTCCCGCTCGGCGTACCTCGTGCAGGAGGTCATCTACGGCGCCGGCGAGCCGATCGGCCCGGGTGAGTACACCGGCAACGGCGACGTGCACGAGTTCCGGTACGGCAAGGACCTCGCCCGGATGTTCAACAACGAGCGGCTGGCGTACCTGCGCAACTTCGGCGAGGCGTGGGGCTACCTGCCTAGCGGCTCGGCGGAGGTGTTCGTCGACAACCACGACACCCAGCGCGACGGCAACGTGCTGACCTACCGCAACGGGGCCGCCTACGCCCTGGCCAACGCGTTCATGCTGGCCTGGCCGTACGGGGCGCCGACCGTGATGTCCAGCTACACCTTCAGCTCCCGCGACCAGGGTCCGCCCTCGGACGCCAACAACAAGACCGTGAACACCACCTGCTACTCCGGCTGGGAGTGCGAGCACCGCTGGCGGGTCGTCGCCAACATGGTCGGCTTCCACAACGCCACCCAGGGCGCCGCGGTCGCCAACTGGTACGACAACGGCTACCAGCACATCGCCTTCAGCCGCGCCGGCAAGGGCTACCTGACCATCAACGACGAGGGCTCGGCGATCACCGGCCGGTCCTACTACGCCGGGCTGCCCGCCGGCCGGTACTGCGACGTGATCCACGGTGACTACGCCAACGGCTCCTGCTCCGGGCCGGTGATCACGGTGGACGCCAACGGCTGGTTCGCGGCGAACATCCCGGCCCACGACGCGGTCGCCATCCACGTCGGCGCCAGGCTGTCCTGACCCGTTCCGACAGGGCTCCCGTCCGGCGCAGTTCCGCCGGGCGGGAGCCCTGTCGGTTTTCTGTCCTTTAGAGTAGTTCTGTGTTCTTTGAGCGATTGACGTCCCGCTTCGGCATCGCCTGGCTGACCGCCGCGTTCGGCGTACCGGCGGTGCTCGCACTCGCGCTGCTGGTCAACTCGGCGCTGCGCCACGACCAGACGTCCCCGCCGCCGACCCGGGTCGCACCAGCCGAACCGACCGCCGAGCCGACCCCCGAGCCGACGGTAGAGCCGACCCCCGAGGAGTCGGTGCCGGCGGCGGCGCCCGCCCCGGCCGGTCTGCCGGTGGTCGACTACGACCCGGCGCCCACCGGCTTCCCCTCCGACCCCCGCCCGCAGGACACCACCCCACTGACCGAGGGGCTGTGGCCGACCCGGCGGATCGCCGCGTACGACGCCCCGGGCGGCCGCCCGCTGGCCCTGCTCGCCCCGACCATCAGCGGCGTGGAGGTGACGATGCCGGTGGTGGAGCACCGCACGGGCTGGACGGCGGTGCTGCTGCCGTCGGCGAACCGGCGGATCGCCTGGCTGCCGGCGGGCGGCTGGAGCACTGTCGCGCTGCGCGACCAGCTCGTGGTGGAGCGCCGGTCGCACCGGCTGACCTGGTACCGGGACGGCCGGGCCACCCACTCCTGGCCGGTCAGTCTCGGGATGCCGGGCCAGTCCACCCCGCTCGGTCGGACCTTCGTCCTCGGCCGCACCCCGCCCCCCGAGGCTGTCTACGGCGGCGTCGACATCTTCGCCCTCGGCGCGATACCCGACGACCCGGAGGCGGTGCCGACCGGCCTGCGGGGCGCGCACATCGGCCTGCACAGCTGGCACAACGACGACACGCTCGGCAAGAACGTCACCAACGGCTGCATCCGGCTGACCCGCAGCGCCCAGCGGCAACTGCTCGCCGAGGTGCGTCCCGGGACACCGCTGGTGGTGGTCGAGCGACTCGCCACCTCACCCCCCACCGCCTGACCCCGCCCCGGGGCGACGGAACCACCGCCCGACGGCCCGCGTCCGACCCGCCCGGACCTGCCAGAAGTCCCGCCGCCCCTCGACGGCCAGAACCAACGTCGCGACCCGGACAGGACAAATGTCGGCCCCCGCCGGTTCCGGTGCCGTCCGGTGGGTATGCCGCCGGGTCCGCGCACACCGGGGAGGTACGCCAATGGGCACCGCGCCGACCGGACGGGTCGACACGATCGTGCTGATCCACGGTCTGTGGATGACGCCACGAAGTTGGGAGCACTGGGCGCGGCGCTACCGGGCCTTCGGCTTCCAGGTGCTCACCCCCGCCTGGCCGGGGATGGACGCGGAGGTCCAGGCGCTGCGCGACGATCCCGCCCCGATCGCCGGGCTGACCCTGGGGCAGGTCGTCGACCATTACGCGGCGCTCGTCCGAGAGCTGCCGAACCCACCGCTGATCATGGGGCACTCCTTCGGCGGGCTGGTCGCCCAGGTGCTGCTCGACAAGGGGCTCGGCGCGGCCACGGTGGCCATCGCCCCGGCGGCGCCCAGGGGCGTGGTCCGGCTGCCGGTGAGCACCCTGCGGTCGGCGTACCCGGTGCTGCGCAGCCCCGGCAACCGGCACCGGGCCGTACCGATCACGCCCGACGAGTTCCGGTACGCCTTCGGCAACACCCTTACCCGCGAGGAGTCCGACCGGGCCTGGCAGCGGTACGCCGTGCCGGCGGCCGGGCACGTGCTCTTCGAGGGGGCGTTCGCCAACCTGGACGCCCGCTCCGCGGCGACGGTGGACAACGGGCGCGACGACCGGGCGCCGCTGCTGCTGGTCGCCGGCGGCGCGGACCACGTGTCGCCGCCGGCCCTGGTCAAGTCGAACGCCAACCTGTACCGCAGGTCCCGGGCGGTCACCGACTACCAGGAGTTCCCCGGGCGCTCGCACTTCACGGTGGGCGAGCGGGGCTGGGAGAAGGTGGCCGACCGCGCGCTGGACTGGGCGGTGGAGATGGCCACCACCCGTTCGCCGGCGATCGTCGGCGAGGCGCCCCGGTGGTGACGCCGGGCGCTGGCATGGGACGGCGTCCGCCGGGTATGACCCGGGCATGAGGGCGAGTTTCCGGCTTGGCCGGATCGCGGGGGTACCCGTCGGGGTCAACTGGAGCGTCCTGGTCATCTTCCTGCTGATCGCCTGGGGGCTGTCGGCCAACCAGTTCCCCCAGGCGTACCCGGGCCGCTCCACGGCCGCGTACGTGCTGGCCGGGCTGGCCGCCGCGGTCGTCTTCTTCCTCGGCCTGCTCGCCCACGAGATCTCCCACGCGGTCGTCGCCAAGCGCAACGGCCTGCAGGTCGAAGGGATCACGCTGTGGCTCTTCGGCGGCGTGGCGGAGCTGCGCGGCGAGGCGAAGAACCCGGGCGCGGAGCTGCGCATCGCCGGGGTGGGGCCGCTGGTGAGCCTGCTGCTCGGGCTCTTCTTCGGCGCCATCGCCGCGGTGCTCGCGCTGGCCGGGCAGACCGGCCTGCTGCTCGGCTCGCTGGCCTGGCTGGCCGGCATCAACGTGCTGCTGGCGATCTTCAACGTGCTGCCGGCCGCGCCGCTGGACGGCGGCCGGCTGCTGCGCGCCGCGGTGTGGAAGGCCACCGGCGACCGGACGAAGGCCTCCGTGGTGGCCGCCCGGGCCGGCTGGGTCCTCGGCGCGCTGCTGATCGGTCTGGGGCTGGTGCAGTTCCTGACCGGCTTCGGCGTGGGCGGGCTCTGGCTGGCGCTGATCGGCTGGTTCCTGATCGGCGCGGCCGGCATGGAGGAACGCCAGGCCCGGATGGGCAGCGCCCTGCACGGGGTACGGGTCGGCGACGTGATGACCCCGCAGCCGCAGACCGCGTCGGCGGAGATGACGGTGGCCGACTTCGTCGACCACTACCTGTTCGCGTACCGGCACACCGCGCTGCCGCTGACCGAGGAGGGCCGACCGGTCGGCCTGGTCACCCTCGACCGGGTACGCGGCATCCCGGCCGACCGCCGCAGCACCACCACCCTGGCCGAGGTCTCCTGCCGGGCCGAGGACCTGGTGCTCGCCCGGCCGGAGGAGCAGCTCAACGACCTGCTCCCCCGGCTCAGCGAGTGCGCCGACGGCCGGGCCCTGGTGGTCACCGACCAGCGGCTCGTCGGCATCGTCTCGCCCAGCGACATCAGCCGCGCGGTGCAGCGCGGCAGCCTGCGCGACCAGATGGCCGGCAGCCGGCACTAGGCCGCCGGTTCCCCGCCGTGGGTCGGGCGGGTCGGGGTGGCCCCGTACACCCGCAGGACGCTCGCCCGCAGCGCGGCCTCGGCGTCGGCGGCGGACATCCGGCCGGCGGCGACCTCGTTCCCTGCGGTGTGCCCGAGGGCGACGGTGGCCGCGATCAGCCAGGCCGGCGTGACGCCCGGGTCGAACTCTCCGGCGCGCTGCCCTCGCCGGATCAGCCGTTCCAGCCGTTCGAACACCGGCACGTGCAGCTCTGCCGCGTCGGCCTCGGGGACGGTGCTCAGCAGCGGAAAATGCGCGAAGGTCCGCCAGTTGACGTCCAGCAGCCGCAGCAGCGCCTCGGCGGCCGGGCCCTGGTCGAGCTGGGCGGCGTCCAGCGCCGCCACGGCCTGCGCGGTGAGCCGGCGTGCCACGGCGCGGAGCAGCGCGTCGCGGGACGGGAAATGGGCGTAGACGGTCTGCCGGGAGACCCCGGCCCCGCTCGCCACCTCGTCCATGCTGGCCTGCGGCCGTTCGCCGAGGATGCGCACCGCCGCGTCGAGGATCGCGGCGACGCTGCGCCGCCCTTCGGCCCGCATCCGTCGCGACCGCTCCCCGGCGTTCACCTCTGACACGCTTGTCAACGCTACACGCAACCCTTAGCCTTTACGGCATCGTCAAGGCTAAGGGGGCGACATGACAGCGCTGCCCGGCAGCGACCTCGCCGGCTACCTCCGGTCCTATGTGCAGGAGATGGCCTTCGGCCAGGAAGAGCCCGGAGTCGTACTGGACCGCTACCACACCCCGGAGGTCGTCTGGCTCAACGACGGTCTGCACCTCGACCGGCAACGGCTGATCGACCACGCCCGGCCGGCCCGCCGCACCGTGACTGAGTGCCGGCTCGACATCCACGACACGCTCGCCTGCGGTGACCGGGTCGCGGCCCGCTACACCCTGCACGCCGTCGCGCGCGGTCGTCCCGTGGTGAGCGACATCCACCTCTTCGGCCGGCTCGCGCCCGACGGCCGGCTGTGCCGCGTCGACCAGCTCACCCGGACCCTCCCGCCCGGGCAGACGTCGTGAACGACCGCCCGCGGCTGGTTCCCGCCGTACGCACCCTTGTTCCCCCCTGGTGGCGTTCCTGCTGCTCACCCTGGTGACCCCGCTGGTGCGGCCGACACGGTGAGAACCCACCGCGCTGCCGGCCACGCCGGCAGCGCGGTGCGGGTACACCCGTCCGACTACGACGCCGTGGTCGCCGCGGCCCGCTCCACCGGGATCCACAGCTCGGCGTCCACCTGGGTGCCGTCCGCCGAGATCCGGTTCCGGGAGATCTCCGGCCCGGGGCGGCTGCGGTAGGCGTTGGACGGGAACCACTGGGTGAACACGTCCCGCCACAGCTCCTGCACCGCGGCCGGGAACTCGCCGGCGGTCTCGAAGACCGCCCACGTCCCCGCCGGCACGGTCGTCGAGTCCAGGTCGGCCGGGGCGTCCGCGCCGGTGACCACCCCGTGCCAGTAGTCCAGCTCGCTGCCCTCGGCCCGGTCGTCGGCCACCTTGTCGCTGACGTTGACGATCCCGGCCGGCTCCTGATCCGACAGGGCCGCGATCCGGGCGACCGTCTCCTTCGGGATGCCCCGGATGAACTCCACGATCGCCGGGTTCATCCCCTGGTGCACCAGGGGCACCCGGGCCCGCCGACCCACCAGCCGGAACTCCGGCTTCTCCACGACCCGATAACGCATGCTGCCACTCCCTTCGACGACGAGGCGGAAGGACAACCGCTGCTGCGAGCGCAGCGCCGCGCCGGTTCGCCGGGCCTCGCCGGGCCCAACCCCGTGCAGCGCGCGGAACGCCCGGGTGAACGCCTCGGTCGAGCCGTACCCGTGCCGGACCGCGATGTCGAGCAACGTCCGCTCGCCGGCCGTCACCTCGGCCGCGGCCACCGTGAGCCGGCGGCGGCGGACGTACTCGGACAGCGGCATCCCGGCCAGCGCGGAGAACATCCGCCGGAAGTGGTACTCCGACGTGAGGGCGATCCGCGCCAGCTCGGCGACCTCGATCCGCTGGTCGAGGTGCCGCTCGATGTGGGCCATGGCCTCGTTCAGCCGCTCCAGCACCTGGTCTCCTTCCCGTGTGCCTCGACGCTAGGCCGACCGATGGGCGCCCGACCCGACATCCCGTGCCCGCTCCGGTCGGGTCCGCTCGACCTCGACCGGGCGTCCCGGCCCGGCAGCGCACACCCGCACCGGGTCGACGCCGGTCGCCCCGCAGGCCCGTCAGCGCGGGAAGTAGCGGTCGAGCAGGTCGGTGCGGAACTTTCCGGTCGGGTCCAGCTCGGTCAGCAGGGCGGCGAAGTCGGCGTACCGGCCGAAGGCGGCGGCCACCGAGGACCGGTCCAGCGTGAAGACCTTGCCCCAGTGCGGACGGGGCGCGAAGGGTGCCAGCCGCTGTTCCACCTCGGCCACCACCGGCAGCACCGCCGCCGCGTCGTCGACCCAGGTGAAGTGGACGGCCAGGCTGTCGCGCCCCTGGTTGGGGCTGAGCCAGAGGTCGTCGGCGGCGATCGTGCGCAGTTCGGAGATCTGGAGCACGGCGGCGATCCGGTCCCGCATCCCGTCCAGCGCGGCCAGCGCGCCGGCCGCCGCGGCGCGGGGCAGGTGGTACTCGGACTGGAGTTCGTCGCCGCTGCTCGGGGTGAAGCCGAGCCGGAAATGCGGCAGCCGCTCGTGCCACGGGCCGGGCTCGCCCAGCTGGGCCGTGCAGTGCACCGGGTCCAGGCCGGGCACCGGGTGCAGCGGGGCCTCGGCGACGGTGGTGCCGAGCCAGTCCGCCGGGGGCGGCGGCTGGTCGGCGAGCTGCTTGCGCCAGACCTGGTCGATGGTCGACGACCGCCAGGTGGTGAACCCGCTGACGCTGTACGCCGAGGCGAACGCCGCGTCGAGCCGGTCGGCGGGCAGGTCACGGCGGACGTACTGGCGGATCGCGAAGGTCGGCACCACGTCCAGGGTGACCCGGGTGACGACGCCGAGCGCGCCGAGCGACACCACCATGCCGGTGAACCGGTCGCCGTCGGCCCGGCTCACGGTGAGCAGGTCACCGTCGGCGGTGACCAGGTCCAGCGCGGCCACGGCGGCGGCCAGGTTGCGGTTCCCGTCGCCGGAGCCGTGGGTGCCGGTCGCCACCGACCCGGCCACCGAGATGTGCGGCAGGGAGGCGAGGTTGGCCACCGCCAGCCCCTCGGCGTGCAGCCGGGTCGCCAGGTCCCCGTACCGCAGGGCGGCGGCGACGGTGACCGTGCCGCGTTCCCGGTCGACCTCGACGGTCGGGGGCAGCCCGGCGAGGGAGACCAGGTCCCCGGTGGTGTCACCGAGCCGGTTGAAGGAGTGCCCGGTGCCGGCCGCCCGGATCCGGTCGCTGCTGGCCACCAGCCGACGCAGCTCGTCCACGGTGGACGGCCGGTGGAAGCGGCGGGCGGCGTACGCGACGTTGCCGGCCCAGTTGCGGCGGCGCGCGACGTCGGTCACGAGGGCTCCCGTTCGGCGGGTTCGTCGGCCAGCGCCGCGCCGAGGGCGTCCAGCGCCTCGTCCACCTGGAGGGTGCTGTAGCCGCGCAGGTCGACCGGCAGGCCGGCCCGCCGGGCCTGGTCGATCTCGGCCCGGGCCGTGCGGCGCCGGGTCGGGTCGCCCGAGGCGAGGGCGTCCTGCCCGCCCCGGATCAGCGCGTCGACCACGTCGACCCGGTAGCCGCGCAGGCCGACGGCGAAGTCGGGGTCGGCGAAGGCGGCCCGGCGCAGCGCGCGGGCGTCGAGGAAGCGCTCGCCGGCGTACCGGGCGAGGGTCGCCGCGATCTCCCCCGGCGACTCCCGGATCCCGGCGAGGTCGAGCAGCACGACCGCCGGACGCTCGTCGAGCGGGTGCCGGGCGTCCAGCGGACCGATTCCGGCGCCGGTGGCCGGCACGGCGAGCAGGCGCGGCGCGGCCGGTACGCCGGAGCGGGGCGCCGGCTGGTCGAGCACCACCGCGGCCAGCTCCGGCCAGCGGATCGTCCGGCGCAGGCCCGGCCGCCGGACGGTCAGGCCGTCGGCGTCGACGACGAACCGGAACGGCCGGAGCGCGCCGACGAGCACCACCACGCCGAGCGCGATCCCGCCGAGGGCCACCAGGGTCCGCAGCAGCCCACCGCCGTCACCGAACGTCAGCAGGACGATCCCGGCCAGGATGCAGATCGCCGGCAGCAGCAGCCGGCCCGGCCTGCGGTGCAGTTCCACGTCGTACCCCCGTCCGCGATCGTGTCGGAGTGCATCATCCGGCACGCTTGTCGGCGGCGTCCATGGGAACAATGGGTGGATGAGCAGCTACCGCGACCCCACTCTGCACGGCGACGTCTACCCGTCCGAGGAGGAGATCGACCCGACCGGCATGGGCCTGGAACCGACGAGCACGCCGCCGGCGGCGTACCCGGATCGGACCGAGCCAGGGCCGCCGCCCACGCCCGAGCCGGAGCCCACCCCGCCGACCCCCGGCCCGCCGCCGCGCACGGCCGGGCCGGGTTCGGTCTCGATCGTCACCCACCACGTGGACGGGTCGACCCAGGTGGTCACCGACCTGGACGGCGACGGGATCGCCGACGTGGTGCAGTTCGACCTGGACGGTGACGGCGTCCCGGACATCACCTATCTGGACAGCGACCGGGACGGCCGGCTGGACACCGTGCTGCGCGAGCCGGGCGGCCTGCGGGCGCGCTGACCGGCCGGGCGCTCAGAGCTGCGGCATCACCTCTGCGGCGACCAGCTCCAGGTGGTCCAGGTCGGTGAGGTCCAGCAGCTGGAGGTAGATCCGCTCGCTGCCGGTCTCGGCGTACCGGCCGATCTTGTCGACCAGTTCGGCCGGGGTGCCGGCGAGGCCGTTCTCGCGCAGCTCGGCGGGCTCCCGACCGATCGCCTCGGCCCGGCGGGCGACCTCGGCCTCGTCGCGTCCGCAGCAGAGCACCAGGGCGTTGGACCAGCGCATGGTGGCCGGGTCACGGCCGATCTCCGCGCACGCCGCGCGGACCCGGGCGATCTGCGCGACGGTGTCCTCGATCGAGGCGAAGGGCAGGTTGAACTCGTCGGCGTAGCGGGCGGCCAGGCGCGGGGTGCGCCTCGGCCCCATCCCGCCGAGCAGGATCGGCGGGCGCGGCTGCTGCACCGGCTTGGGCAGCGCCGGCGAGTCGGTGACCGGGTAGTACGTCCCGGGATGGTCGAAGGTCTTGCCGACCGGCGTCTCCCAGAGCCCGGTGATGACCGCCAGCTGCTCCTCCAGCCGCGCGAACCGCTCCCCGAGCGGCGGGAACGGGATGCCGTACGCGGTGTGCTCCTCGGCGTACCAGCCGGTGCCGATGCCCAGCTCGACCCGGCCGCCGCTCATCTGGTCGACCTGCGCCACGGTGATGGCGAGCGGGCCGGGCAGCCGGAAGGTGGCCGCGGTCATCAGCGTGCCGAGCCGGATGCGGGAGGTGTCGCGGGCCAGACCGGCCAGTGTGGTCCAGGCGTCGGTCGGTCCGGGTTCCCCGCTCACCGAGCCCATCTTCAGGTAGTGGTCGGAGCGGAAGAAGGCGCCGTAGCCGGCGTCCTCGACGGCGCGGGCCACGGCGAGCAGCTGGTCGTAGCCGGCGCCCTGCTGGGGTTCGGTGAAGATCCGCAGTTCCATGTCCCGAGCATATGGAGGCGGCGGCACCGTCGCCGCCGGTCCTGGACGAGCCTTCATTCCTTGACAGGCATATGAGCGATGCGGCATATTGTGGCGGTGTCCGTCGACGCCTTCGCCGTGCTGGCCGAGCCGACCCGACGCCGGATCCTCGACGCGCTGCGGCGCTCGGAGTGCAGCGTCGGCGAGCTGGTCGACGTGCTGGGCATGAGCCAGCCGGCCGTCTCCAAGCACCTCAAGGTGCTGCGCGAGGCCGGCTTCGTCTCCTGCCGCACGGCCGCCCAGCAGCGCATCTACCGCATCGACGTACGCCCGTTCCGCGCCGTGGACGGCTGGCTCGCGCCGTACCGCGAGATGTGGACCGCGCACCTGGACGCCCTGGAGCGCCACCTCGACAAGGAGTGACCATGGACCGCGACTCGTTCCGCCCCGGCCCGCCGGCCGACATCGAGGCCGAGCCCGCCGGCGACCGGTGGACCCTGCTGTTCGTCCGCGAGCTGCGGCACGCGCCGGCGAAGGTGTGGGCGGCGCTGACCGACCCGGCCCGGCTGGCCGAGTGGGCGCCGTTCCTGGCCGACCGCGACCTCGGCGCCCCGGGCGCCGCGACGCTCACTGTGGTCGACGGCGACACGGCCGTGGCGCAACCCGCGACGGTACGCCGGGCCGAACCACCCCACCTGCTCGAGTACACCTGGGGTGACGATCTGCTCCGGTGGGAGTTGACCCCGTCCGGCACCGGCACCCGGTTGCTGCTGCGACACACCCTCGCCGAGCGGGGGATGCTGTCGATGGTGGCCGCCGGCTGGCACCTCTGCCTCGACGTCGCCGACCACCTGCTGGCCGGCGACCCGGTGGGCCCGATCCGGGGCGCGGAGGCGAAGGACTTCGGCTGGGCGGAGCTGCGCGACACGTACGCCGACCGACTCGGCGGGCAACCGGACCGCCCCTGACCCGCCGTACCCGTCCCGCCGGAACCCGCACGTCCCGGTGGTCACGCCGGCGGCGCCGGGTGCCGACGCCGCCGGCTCCCCTCAGACGTACGGCCTGGTCTCGTATGCCGCTCGCAGCGCCGCGAGCCCGTCGGTGCGGGGTGCCAGGGTGCCCCAGCTGGAGTTGAAGTAGTTGGTCCGGACGATGCGCGGGCCGCGCTCGCTGTTGAGCCGGGCGACGGCCGCCGGCACGGTGGCGATCCAGGCCGCCTGGTCGGGGATCTCGGCGGCCCGTACCCCCCACTCGGCGATGATCACGGGACGGGAGAGCGCCACCGGCCCCAGGTCGGCGACCGCCCAGTCCTTCGCCCGGCGGAACCGGGCGAGCGCGGTGTGGCTCGGGTCGGTGGCGTAGGCGTTCCACTGGAGGAAGTCCAGCTTGGCCACCAGCGACTCGGGGTGGGTGCGCTGGAAGCAGGCCCGGTCGAAGCCGCCCGACCCGACGGAGAAGGTGGTGCCGGCCGGCAGCGCGCGGGCCCGGAACCAGTTCACGATGTAGGTCATCGCCTGCACCGCGCGGGCGTCCGACTCCGCCCAGCCGTACGACACCCCCGACTCGGTGGTGCCGAACTCGTGGTCGGTGTCCAGCTCGGAGGCGAGCTGGATGTTCACCCCGAAGCCCATCGTCCGGTACTGCGACAGCGCCCGGGCGAAGAGGCCGTCGCAGAGCCCGGCGAGCACCTGCCCGTACCCGTAGGCCTTCGGCCAGGTCGTCCCGGGACGCTGCTGGATGGTCATCGCGGGCGCCGGGACGGTGTAGCTGACGCCGTCCACGGCGAAGGTCTGCGCCGCCGTGCTGGCCACGCCGTAGTGCTTCAGCTCCAGCACCATGTTGATCGCGAACCCGCTGCGGCCCAGGCTGAGCAGCCAGGGCTTGTTGTAGCCCGGGAACGTGTAGCCGTCGGCGAAGCTGCGGTACTGGGTCAGCGAGCGGAAGTTGCCGCCGGCCATGTCGGCCGTCGGGTCGGCGTTGCCCGCGAGGTAGTAGCCGCCGAGGACCGGTGGGGCGAGGGCGTAGTCGGCGGTCGCGGTGGCGGTGCGTCCGCCGTTGTCGCGGACGGTCACGGTGACTCGGGGCATCACGCCACCGCCCGGTAGACGGCCACCGACCCGTTGTCCGACGCCCGGGTCCAGGTACGCCCGGAGTCGTCGGTGACGGTGAGGGTGAGCGGGTCGATGACGGCGGTGACCTTGACCGGGGCGCTGCTGTTGCCCTGCGCGTCGGTCACCACCACGGTGACGGTGAGGGGCCTGGTGTCCGGGTCGCCGTAGGTGACCGTGAGGGTCATCTGGTCGCCGGGGGAATAGGTCGCGGCGTTCAGGCTCGCGGTGACGGTGGGAGCGGCCATGTCCGCCCCCTCCTTCCTTGCTCGTACGCCCGGCTGTCGCCGGTGCGCCCGGTCGAGGCGCGGGACTGCCGCCGGTCAGGGCGGAGCGGAGGCGCGGCGGCGTCGACCGGAGGTGGTGACGTCCTTGTCCTGTGGGAGCTGACCCCGGCCCTGGCGCCCGGGACGGGGTCCACCGGGACGCGACGTGGCCGTGAGCGCGGTCGGACCGGCGCGGCCGTGTCCGCCGGGACGGCCGGGCCGGGCCCGGCGATGGCGGCGTCCGACGGCGACGGTGCTGTCGCCGTCGGGGTGAGGGATGGGATGTGGCCGGCCATCCGCAGCCTCTCCACCTGCATAAACAATGCGTCGGAAGGGGGTACGGCGTCCTGTCGGCTATCCGTCGCCGGGGTTGGCCGGGTGACCGATTGCGACCCCGGCGGGGGCGTGCGGGTGCCGGCTCAGTCGAGGTGGTCGGCGGGCGACGTCTGCAGCAGCCAGGCCAGCGGCATTCTCGCCCGCTCCTCGTACCCGCCCTGCCCGGTGAGCCGGTGCAGCGTGACGGTCTGTCCGCCGTCCCGGTCCACCACCCAGTACTGGGGGATGCCCGCCGTGGCGTACTCCCGGACCTTCGTCACGGAGTCCATGGCCTCCGAACCGGGCGAGACGATCTCGATCACCAGGGCAACGTCGGCCACCGCCGACCAGACTCCGCGAGGTGGGGGCTTGCGCCACACGGTCAGGTCGGGGATCCGGCCGCCGTCGCCGTCCGGCCCGGGAATCCGCACGCCGGCAGCCTGGAGCACCTGCTCGGCGGGCCATCCGGCCATGATCAACCAGGCGAGAGGCGACTGGCGATCATCGCGTGTTCCGAGTCGGGCGGCGGCATGACCGACAGGACCCCCTCGGGGCTCGTCTCGTAGCGATGACCGTTGGGGTCGGCGGCGTTCATCGCCGCGACGTCGTCGAGCGTGACGACAGCGGGCATGTGCATGCCGACGGCCTCAGCGCTCATGAGTCCCATCCTAGGCGACGAGCGACGCCGACCCGGTCAGCGCGACACTCAGCCACGACGGGCGGCGCCTGCGGGATTCCGTCCTTCAGCCCCGCCGGCGCCGCAGCAGGTGGGCGACCCCGCTCACCACCGTCGTCCCGAGCCCCGTGCCGACCAGCACCAGCGCGGCCCCCACCGCCCAGAGCCCGCTGTCGTCGGTCGAGGCCGCGTGCACCGTCCAGGCGGCGGTGAAGGCGACCGTCAGCGCCGGGGCGACCAGCCACGGCCGGAGCCGCCAGCCGGCGAGGGCGGCGACCAGGGCGAGGGTGAGCACGCAGCCGGCCACCTGCCACGGCTGGTAGGGCCCGCTGACGGCGCCCGTCTCGGGGTCGGTGGTGTAGCCGGTGTCCCACCCGAGCCAGGCCCACCAGGTGGCGACCGCTGCCGCGGCGAGGGCGAGAGCGGCGAGGAGGGCGCGCGTCATGCTGTTCACGCCCCGATCCTCGCGGTACGGACCGCGTCGCGCTTGAGCATTCGTACTCACGATCGGGGTGTCGGTGCGGTCCCCCGGACCGCCCAGGCGCGGGCGGTCAGTCGGATGGCGCCGTCCGGTCCGGTCGGTAAACGGGCGCGCAGCAGCTCCCGCAGCTCGGCCCGGTCCGGCTCGGCGAGCGATCTGCGGACGTCCACCGTGGACCTTCCGCGCAGAAGCGGAGGCATCCCGCGAACTTCCGCAGGGTGTTATCGAACTTTTGCATCTATGAACGAAAGGTATGGGCCTCAAGATAGAAGTTTGTTAATGTTGCCCATCACCGCAGCTCCGGACGCGCCATTCGTCGGCGTCGATGACTCGTCCGGGCTCGCCCGGCGGCTACCGCTCCCCCACCGCATCCCACGGCTCGCCGCCGGACCACCCCGACCTCCCAGGAGGAACAATGGGCACACGGCTGCCGCGCCGATTCCGCAGTCCTGTCCTGACCACCATCGCCGCACTCGTCATGGCCACCGGCGTCTGGGCCGTCCCCGCCCAGGCCGCCCCGCCCAGGAACCGGGCGTCACACTGCGCGTCTTCGACGTGCAGGTGCCGCTGAACGAGATCTGCACCCTCAAGCCGGGGCAGACGCCGAACGTCGACAAGCTGATGCCCACCATCAACTGGACGTCGACCAGCGACTTCGGCTTCGACCAGTACTTCGTCTCCCAGGTGCTCGGCAACGTGAACATCACCACGGCCGGCAGCTACACGTTCCGGCTGACCAGCGACGACGGCTCCCGGTTGTCGATCGACGACAAGGTCGTCATCAACCACGACGGGCTGCACGGACCGACGCCGGCCAAGGAGGGCATTGTCACCCTCACCGCCGGACTGCACCCGCTGCGCATCGACCACTTCGAGCGCGAGGGTGGGCAGCAGATCACCCTGGAGTGGAAGACCCCGGGCTCGTCGACCTTCGCCGTGGTGCCCAACTCGGCGCTGAGCACCGACGCCGGGGTGGTGCGGGTGACCGCCCCGGGCAAGAAGGAGTGCGAGGGCGTCACCGACTCCCCCGGCGACGGCCTGCCGCTGACCGGCGTGTATCTCGGCTACACCCTGACCAACCTGCGGCCCAGCGGCTTCCAGCCGAAGGTGACCGGGATGGACTGGCTGGCCGACGGCCGCCTGGTGATCTCCACCTGGGGCGGCAGCGACCAGTCCGGCACCTCTCAGAACGGTGAGGTGTACATCCTGGGCAACACCGGCGGGTCGACCGGCCCCGGCAGCGTAACCACCAAGAAGATCGCCGGCGGCCTCAAGGAGCCGATGGGGCTGAAGGTCGTCGACGGCGTGGTCTACGTGTCGGAGAAGCAACGGCTGACGAAACTGGTCGACACGAGCGGCGACGAAATCGCCGACCGCCTCGACACGGTCGCCACCTGGCCGTACGGCGGCAACTTCCACGAGTTCGCCTTCGGCCTGCTCTACGACGCCGGCTACTTCTACCTGAACCTGTCAGTGTCGATCAACTACGGCGGCGCGACGACCAACCCGCAGCCGGCCCCCAACCGCGGCACCACCATCAAGGTGAACAGGGACACCGGCGCCGTCTCCTACGTCGCCGGTGGCCTGCGCACGCCGCACGGCATCGGCTGGGGCCCGGAGGACGGCATCTTCGTCACCGACAACCAGGGCGGATGGCTGCCGTCGTCCAAACTGCTGCACGTCAAGCAGGGCCGGTTCTTCAACCACTACATGAACCCGGCCGGCCCGTTCGACACCAACCCGGTGACCCCGCCGGTGCTCTGGATGCCGCAGAACGAAATCGCCAACTCCCCGAGCACCCCGCTGTACCTGAAGTCCGGCCCCTTTTCCGGGCAGTTCGTCATCGGCGACGTCACCTACGGCGGCCTCCAGCGCGCGTACGTGGAGAAGGTCAACGGCGAGTACCAGGGCGCCCTGTTCCGGCTCACCCAGGGCCTGGAGGCGGGCGTCTCGGAGGTCAACCTCGGTCCGGACGGCGCGATCTACGTCGGTGGCCTGGGCGCCGGCGGCAACTGGGGTCAGAGCGGCAAGCTCGCGTACGGCCTGCAGAAGCTGACCCCGAACGGCACCACCGCGTTCGACATCCTCGCCATGCGGGCCACCACCGGCGGGTTCGAGTTGGAGTACACCCAGCCGCTCTCCGTCGACACGGCGGCGAACCTGGCCGGGCACTACAAGGTCAAGCAGTGGCGCTACCAGCCGACGGCCAGCTACGGCGGCCCGAAGATCGACGAGGAGATGCTCACCGTCACCTCGGCCACCCTGTCGACGGACCGCAAGAAGGTCAGCCTGGCCGTCGCCGGGCGCAAGGCCGGGCACGTGGTCCACGTCCGCTCGCCCCGCCCGTTCACCTCCGAGAGCGGCCAGTCACTGTGGAGCACCGAGGTTTGGTACACCCTCAACGCCATCCCCGGCAGCACCCCGCCGCCGACCGGCGGGAGCAACCTGGCCCTGAACACACCGGCCACCGCCGACAGTTCCTGCACCACCACGGAGGGCCCCGACAAGGCGGTCAACGGCTCCGTCGCCGGCGGCAACACCGACAAGTGGTGCTCGAAGGGCACCACGAAGTATCTCCAGGTAGACCTCGGGGCCAGCACGAACGTGAACCGGTTCGTGGTCAAGCACGCCGGCGCCGGCGGCGACAACACCGCCTGGAACACGAAGGACTTCACCATCGCCACCAGCACCGACGGATCGAACTGGACCACCCGGACCACGGTGACCGGCAACACCGCCAGCACCACCACGCACGACCTCGCCGCGGTGACCGCCCGCTACGTACGCCTGAACATCACCGCACCGACCAGCACCACCGACCCGGCGGCCCGCGTCTACGAGTTCGAGGTCTACGGCCCGAGCGGATCCGGCACCATCACCGGCATCGCCGGCAAGTGCCTTGACGTCAGCAACGCGGGCACCGCCGACGGCACGAAGATCCAGCTCTGGACCTGCAACGGCACCACCGCCCAGAAGTGGAGCCCGGTCGGTGACACCTACCGGGCGCTGGGCAAGTGCCTGGACGTCGACAACGGCGGCACCGCCAACGGCACCAAGGTGCAGCTCTGGACCTGCAACGGCACCGCCGCGCAGGTCTGGCAACCGCAGAGCAACGGATCGCTGCTCAACCCGCAGTCCGGCAAGGTCCTGGAGACGGCCGGCGCCGGCACCGCCGACGGCACCCAGGCCCAGATCGGGACGTACGCCGGGGGCGCCCACCAGCACTGGGTGGTCAACGGCTGAGCGGTGACGGCGGGCCACCGGCGAGGGTTCCTTCGCCGGTGGCCCGCCGGCTTCCATGCGCCGGGTCAGCGCTCGACGCCCGCGTCGTACTCAGACCCACTGGGCCAGGTCGTGCACCGCCTCGCAGTAGTCGTCCTCGTCGTCGACCTGCGGTTGGCGGAACAGGTCCTTCTCACGGATGAGCGGCGTCAACTCCTGGGGAAGGCTGGTGTAACCGGACACCGGCCGTCCAGCGGTGTCGCGCAGTGGGATGTCCAGCCCGTAGACGGCTCCGGTCCCGGTCACCCGGACGTAGCAGCGGCAGGAGCCATCGCCGGTCAGCATGAACCCGGCGAACGTGTAGACGTCTTCGAACCAGGGGAAGCCGCCACCGTGCACCAACAGGCTGAAGAGGGCGAACAGGTTGAGGTCCGTCACCGACTCACCGCGTGGGGCATCGAAGCCGACGGACCCGGCATCGACGACGGCATTACGGTGGCTGTCGTACTGGGGCCGATGTCCGACGGCCCGGACCAAATCTTCCACATCGACGGTACGGATGAAGTCGACCACCGCCTCGGCGGCCAGCGGCTCCTCGCCCTCGATGAGAGGGAATTCGATCGCCACACCGTCAGCGGTCGAGGGATCGACAGTTAGGGCCACCCGGACACGTTCGTCACCGACCCGGACCAGACCACGCAATCGAGGACGGTTGCGCGGCAACGGACCCGGCGGTGCGACCACCAGGGGAATCAGGTTCCGGGCCAGATAGCTGAAAGCCATGTCCGCCGCGTCCGTCGCCACCGTCGTCATCGCCTCCGGCCCTCGTCAGATCTTGTTCACCCAAGCGGGGCACTTGTTGTAGCCCTGACAGTACGCGGTGATGACACCGACGTTTTTGCCATCAGGCGTGCGGTACTTTCCGTCGTCGGTCCGCGTGGCCGCTTGGACGATCACCCGAACCTGGAGCCGGACCGACCCATTGGACATGTCCGTCGCCCACGAGATGTATTCGAGACGAGCACCGCTGGCCTTGTCCGGCTTGTGTGTCTGGAATGCCGCCTTGATCGGCTTGCTTGAGGTCAGGTTGTGGCGCTGGGCGTAGTGACTGTAGCCGAGCTTGCTGTCGCCGAGCCGAATCGGAGTCGTGGTCCCACGCAGATCCTTGTAGTCCCAGATGATGGTCCACCACTTAGCGTCCTGGCCACCGCCCGGATCCAAGGCTGGAGCCGAAGCCCTGTCTTCGCTGGTGACTGCTGTCGAATCAACGACACCCGCAGGGACGGCAGCATCAGCCGCGTCCGACGGCATCGACGCCGACACCTCGCCAGCGGCCGATGCACCCCAGCGCGCCTCGTACTGCTCCGGCGTCAAGAACGCCAGCTGTGCATCGGTGGGCGGCGCCGGCTCATCGGCCGGAGCGGCAACTGCAACTGCTGGCGTAAGCGAAAGAACGGCCGCGGTGATGACAGTTGTCACCACTGAACGTTCCCGGCCCACAGACCTCCGGACAGCGATCGTAGACAATCAATTCTCCCCTCGCGGCGGATTCCAAGCGGACCATGAGCGTATCGGCGTAAGTCGAATCGATGCCGAGCGGAGGATCCTTTGTGGAGATTCTCACCTGTTCATCCACCGGCTACAAAGCCCGCGCCGCGACTCGGGAAGGACGCTGTCCACCATCGCTTGGAATATGGGTTCCTGCTCAAGAAGAAGCGGCAGCCTCGTCCTGCCTGCGCGTCACGGATTGCCGCTTTTGAAACGCGTGTCGGCAGCCAACCAGCACTGGATTGCCGATGCCGGGCACCGACCCGGCCACCGGCAGGGGCAAACTGCTGCCGGTGACCGCGCGCCTGCCTCGGTGGCACCCGCCACAGCTCCACAAGTCGGGAGGTGATGGCCGCGAACTGACCGTCGTCGAATTCGTAAATTTCGCAGGACGACACCACGGGCAGGCCACCGTCACGTTCGACCTACGCGGCGACGGCGTGAGCGCCGAGCAAGAGAAGAACCGGGTGAACTAGGTCCTCACGTCCCCGGTCGACCCGGTCTGCGTTGGGTCGATGCCAGCTGGGCGAACTACGGTCGGACCGAGCAGGCCGGTCCGGGTGCCGATGTGGTTTGTCCAGGTCAGCGTCATTCCGGCCGACCAGGGGCCGACGATCACCCTGAGGGTCAGTCCGCTTCAATGCCGCCGGCCCGCAGGATCTGCCGGACCCGTTCGCGGGAGTAGCCCGTCCTCTTCACCAGATCCACCTGCCGCGTGCCAGCCCGGTACTCCGCCACCATCGCGCGGTGCAGCTCGGCCCGGGCCTGTTCAACCCGGGCACGGGCGTCGGCCTTGATCTGCCGGGCGGCCTGTGCGGCGCGTTCCTCCGCCTGCGGTAGCGCCTCTTCGGCGACCCTCAGTGCGCGCATAGCCCGGTCGAGATCCACTTGGCCATCTTCGCTGGCATCGAGATAGGCCAAACGTATCGGGGTTACAGATTGGCCAACCGAAGGCGTTCACAGCAGAGGCCAACATGGGTACGGTTCGAAGTTGGCACTGTTGACCGACGCCCCCCGGCTCGCGCGCGCACGCTGACCGGGGGACTTGATCGCACATCGGAGGTGCGACCCATGGCGAATCTACCGTTCGTTATCGACGGTTGCGGGGAACCAGCGGCCGTCCGCATCGAGGTCTACAGCGGTTCATCGGACGGCGGGTCGTTGGACGCCGTCGCCTATGCCTGCCCTGACCATCCCGAGCCGGCGGCCGACGCCATAACGGCGGCCGGGTTCACGGCAGCGGCCGCGGCCTCGGTGCCCGGCGTCGAACGGAAATGCGGAGACGTCCACGTATTCGCCACCGGGACGCTGGCGGCCGACTGGCCGTTGCGCCCCCGCTGGTGCGACCGGGCCGGGTGCCACCAGCGCGGGGAACACCGGTCGCGGGTGACTGATGTCGACACCAACCGATCCGAGGCGTCGATCCTGACCGTGGGGTTGGTGCAGACGACCCACCCGGCGGCCGAACCGGTCGTGGCGTTGACGGCGACAGTGTCCACCACCGCTCACCGGGTGGTGTTGTCGATCGGGCACGCCCGGGTGCTGCGCTACCGGTTGAGCGCGTTGACCGACGCCATCAGGTACCGGCGGCGTTGATCTCCTAGCCGAACGCGACCCAGCGCTCGTCCTCGCACTGCCCTCCGACGGGCGCGTCGAGCCGGATGGTCCCCCTGACCGAGAACGCGCGGCAGGGGGACATCAGCGGCTATCCGGCGTCAGGCGAACACGACATCGTCGATGTCGATGGTGACGAGCTCGATGTCGCGCACCACGGTTCCGTCCTCAGACAGCGGGTAGACGCGCCGCCGGGTCGGGACCATAATGCCGCCGAACTCCTTGTGGTCCGAGCAGTAGTGCGCGGCCGGCCCCGCGTTGAGGACCTCGGCCGTGTAGTCGTGCCGGCGCAGCAGCCCGTCCTGGTCGAAGTAGAACGTCTGCTCCCGGGAGTGGGTGGCGATGCCCTCGGGGAAGACGACCTTGAGACGGTTCCAGGTCTCCCCCTCCTCGGTCACGGGAGACAGCTCCTGGGCCTGGAAGTCGGGCCTCGCGAAGGTGAACGGGGACGTCAGGTACGTCCACATGGCGTAGCCGGCGAAGTAGGCGACGTCCAGGTCGTCCCAGGGGGTTTCGAGGACGTGGCCGGCGAAGGAGGCACGGGGGTTGAGGCGCTCAGCCTTCACCTCGCCAGTGTCGCTCTCCACGGCCACTCGCTGGGCGGTGAACGAGGTGTGCAGGTCAGGCGCCTTGAACGGGAAGTGACTGGCGTGCTGTCGGCGCAGGTCGACCCGTACGGCGGCCTGGTCGAAAATTCCCTCCTGGCCCTTGATGGCCCACAGCGCTCCGCCGGAGCGGAAGTGGGCAGTGGCCGAGCTGAACTGCTGATAGCGGTCGAGGCCGCCGTGGGCCTCGATGACGGCGTTCGTAAGGTCGCTCACGATCAATTCTCCTCGGTGATGTAGATCCGTCGTCCCGGGGTAGACACCCGGTTGACCAGGCGCTGGTTACCCGGCCCGGGGTTGAATATGACCGGTCGTCTTAGAAGCGGCAACGAGCGCTGGATCACATGATCGCGGGCTTGACGCGGACAAGACGACCGGTCATATTTGCCCCGGGAGGTGGTCCGTCTTGGCCAGGAAGAGCACGCGCGAAGAGATCGTCACGGCCGCGCTCGACCGGTTCCACGCCCGCGGGTACAACGCCGCCGGCGTCAACGACATCACCCAGGCGGCCGGCGTACCGAAGGGGTCGTTCTACAACCACTTCGAGAGCAAGGAAGCCCTCGCCATCGTGGCGCTGGAGCGGTACGGCGCCGGACGCCGGCTCGAGGACCTCACCGACAGCTCGGTCCCGCCGGTGCAGCGGCTCCGGGCGCACTTCGAGTTCCTCCGCGACGAGGTCGTCCGATACGGGTACAACCGCGGCTGCCTGTACGGCAACTTCGGCACCGAGATCGTCGACCACCGGGACGCCATCCGGGACGCCGTACGGCACAGCCTCGACACGTGGGCCGGCCTCATCGCGACAACCCTTGTCGAGGCGCAGCGTGCCGGGACGATCCGCGCCGACGTCGACCCCGAGGTCACCGCCGGCTTCCTCGTCAACGCCTGGGAAGGCACGCTCATCCGGGCGCGTACCGACCGCTCCCCCGCCGCCTTCGACACTTTCTTCTCCGTATTCGACACCTTGCTTGCGCCGGTCTGAAGCGTGCCGCTGTGGCGGGCTGCTGAAGATTAGGCATGCGGCCGCGGCCGGCGTACCACGCCCCCGGTCACACTGCGCCGGTGCGGGAACGGTGCGGGTCTGCGGGTCTGCCAGGATCGGCGAATGCTGGTGACGGAACGGCCGGTGGTGATCGCTGTCTGCGGGTGTCCGGGGGCTGGGAAGACCACCATTGCCTCTGCAACGGCCGGCCGATTCGGTATCCCGTTCCTGACCCGCGATGAGATCAAGACAGGCCTTGGGCTGTCATCCGCCTCCGTCGCCGAGGACGGGCGGGTCCGGCTCGACCGGGACTTCCACGTTGCCGGTGGTCCCGTCAGCCGCCGGGCTGAGGCCGTGATGGTCGACGCAATCCGGCTGCTCGCGGCCTCAGGGGTGAGCTTCGTCGTGGAGTCCTCGGTGTTGTCCCGCGAGTTGCTGGGCGTGCTGCTCGCATGTGGCACCCGAGTGCTGGCTGTTCACGTCGTCGCCAAGGAGGCGGTCATCGGCCGGCGACTTGGCGCTCGGGCGGCCGATGGCGGGACCATTGACCATCAGCTCCTATCCCTGTTCCAGCGGGGTGAGATGAAACGGTCGATCTTCGAACCGCCGGAGGGCGTCGACGCCGTCGTTGAGATCGACACCTCAGACCATGAAGCTCCGGCCATCGAGACGATCGTGGCAGCAGTCGTCGCCCTGCTTGGCCCGTCGCGAACGGGAGACGGCTCGTTACCGAGCGAGCCAGCAACGAACCATCGACCAGAGCCCGCAGGTAACTGGCGTCCTGGCCAGTCGGTGGAATCGCTCCGTCGGAGTTGAGCGAACCATCATGGTACGCAGACAGTCGTCCAGCGGCGTCCGCCGCTCAGCCGATCTCTGACGAGGGCCGGGGTTCGGGGCGGAGCCCCGAGGTCTTCAAGGGCTTTGGTCGTCCCAAGCGTGGCCGGTCAGCCGGCCGATGCCGGCCGGAGGTCGTCAGCAGGCACCTCGGCCCGCGATCGCGGCAGCAGCCCGTACGGTGATCTTTAGACCGGTACGTGCAGGATCCAACCGTCAGGCGTACGAGGGCCGGCGCGGCTCCAGCAGTTCGGTGACGCGGCCACGGTCGAGCACTTCGATGAGTGCGTCTGTGCCGCGTTCGACCTTGACTGCTATCTCCTCCGGGTGCAGCGGAATCAGCGCGAGCAACGCGATCTGAATGCCACCGGGGCCCGCAATCGTGCGAGCCTCGGGCAGCACACGCAGCATCGGCGTGACAACGACTCCGGCGAACGGGGAGTCCGTAGCGTACGGCTGCGCGGGATCGCCGTTCGGCACGGAATGCCATTCGCCGATCCAGGTCCCATACTCGTGCGGCAGCCGGGCCACCTGCTTGAGGACTCGCACCGGCCAGCCGGCCGGGTCGTCATCCAGCCCGGTCAGCCGAGTCAGCGGCCAGTCGGCCGGCAGGCAGAGCATCAGTTCGGCGTACGGGCTGATGCCATGGCCCTCGGGGACCGTCATCGGCAGCTCACTCATCCCAGACGTGATCAGCGTCCGATAGGGGCGTTCCTCGGTCGGTGCCACGACATAGACGTGCACGCCGACCAGGTGCGACGCAACCTCGTGGTAGACGAACTCGACAGGCCCGAAGTGTTCCTCGATGTGCCGGTCGATGGCGTCGGCGAAGCCCTGCTGCTGCCCTTGCGCCGGTACGAACCCGTCATGCAACGGCTGATGACGGAGGACTCCTGACCCGCGCGGCTCGTTCATGACGACCCAGCCTAGGCCACGATCCATCGATCAGGTCGACGTGGCGGATCCGAACTTCGTCGGTAAACCCGATGCCCGTGCGGCGGCTCGCGCTGCTGCGGACTCAGTGCGGACCGACGGCGTTGGTCCGGATCTTGACGCGGGCTCGCCCAGGTCGCCGACAGCATGGCTGAGCTGGGTCTTTGCGTGGTGGGCCGGAGGTACCACCATGCGAACCACCCCGCCACGATCGCCGGAACTCCACTTCCGCTGGATCGGACCAGGTCAAGGCCGATGAGGTACGACCACGAGCGGCTCTCCGGGCCCGGGGAGCCGCTCGCGGTCGCACGGAAGATCAGGCGATGAAGCCCTCTTCCTTCAACCAGTCTGCGGCGACCTGCGCCACCGGCTCGCCCTTGACGTCGACGCGCTCGTTGAGCTTGCGGATGGTGTCGTCGTCGAGCTTGGCCGTGATCGGTTCAAGGATCTTGGTCAGGCTCGGGTACTTGGCGGCCGTCGCGCCGTTGACCGTCAGCGCCGGGTTGTAGATCGGGAAGAAGCTCTTGTCGTCCTCCAGCACCACCAGGTCGAGGTTGCTGATCCGGCCGTCGGTGGTGAACACCTCACCGAAGTTGCAGGACTCGCCCTTCTTCGTCTCGGTGTAGACGACTCCGGTGTCGACGGTCCTGATGTTGGACTTCGGCAGGTTCATGTCGTACATCTTCGTCAGGCCGGGCCACCCGTCGTTCCGTCCGGCGAACTCGCTCTCCAGGCAGAAAGTCGCGTCGGCCGGCTTGCTCTTGGCGAACGCCGCGAGGTCGGACAGGGTCCGCAGGTTCCACTCCTTGGCCTTCTCCGCACGCACCGCCAACGCGTAGGTGTTGTTGGCCGGCGCGATGCCACCCCAGACGACCTGGTTCTTCTCCTTGTCCTCCTTGACCACCGCGTCGTACTGCTGACGGGAGTCCGGGATCGGATCGGTGTGGTTCAGGTAGGTGATCCAGGCGGTGCCGGTGTACTCCCAGTACACATCGACCTCGCCGGCGAGCAGTCCCTTGCGGACGTTGACCGACCCCTTGATGTTGGTCTTGTCGGTCACGTTCGCGCCCGCCGCCTTCAGCGCCAGCATGGTGATGTGACCGAAAACGATGTTCTCGGTGAAGTCCTTGGAGCCGACCACGAGCGTCTGGCCGGCGAGCGCGTCGTCCTTCTTGATCGACCCCGCTCCGACCGCCACCTCCCCGCCGGAGTCCTGCGTGGTGACCGAGCAACCGGTCAGTGCCAGCGCGACGAGTGCGGTGCCGGCGGCCAGCCGGCAAAGGGGTGTTTGGGTACGCATTGACGGCCTCCACGACGCACGGGGCGTCGGTTGGGGAAAGGGGATGTGGATGATCTGCGGATCAGTCGAGCCCGGGCGGCCGGAGCAGATCGGCGATCACACCGCCGAGCCAGTCCAGCGTCAGGGCGAGAGCGGCGGTGAGTACCGCACCGGTGATCAGGACGGGATCACGCTGAAGCTTGATCCCGGTCACGATCAATCCGCCGAGTCCGCCCGCGTCGATGAAGGTGGCGAGCGTGGCGACCCCGACCGCGAGCACGAGCGCGGTGCGTACGCCGGCGAAAATCACCGGTACCGCCAGCGGCAACTCGACCCGGAGCAGCACCGCGAGCGGGGACATGCCGATGCCCCGACCCGCCTCGATCAGATGCCGGTCGACCTGGTTGATCCCGGCGATCGTGTTACGCAGCACGGGCAACACGGCATAGGCCACCAGCCCGATCAACGCGGTGCCGGCGCCGATGCCCAGCCAGATACTGAGCAGCACCAGCAGCCCGATGGCCGGCGTCGCCTGGCCGATGTTGGCCAGAGCGGTGACGAACGGTGCCAGCCAGCGCAGCGCCGGGCGGGTGAGCAGGACGCCGGCGCTGACCGCGATCACCACCACCAGCAGGGCGGTCATCGCGGAGATCGAGACGTGCTGGCCGGTCACCCGGAACAGGTGCCCGGCGTTGAGCGAGCGTCGCTCGATGTCGTCGAGGGCAAGCGAGCCCACCCAGAGGTACGTGGCGAGCAGCGCCGCCGCGAGCACCAGCGGCATGGTCGCATGCCGGCGCAGCAGAGGCCGCCACCGCGATGGCGGGGCGTCCGCGAGCTGACCGGAGCCGACGGTACCCACACTCATGGCGTCTGCCGATCCGCCGCCGACCGGGCGCCACGGCGCTGCCCGGGCACCGCATCGGCTCTCGGCCCGTCCGCTGTCTCCGGCGCCTCCGACACCGGCTGATCGCGGCGCCGCTCGGTCTCGCGCATCTCACCGATCGCCCGCATCAGCCGGTCGATGGTCACGGTGCCGCGGTACCGGCCGGCGTCGTCGACCACCACTGCAGCACCACTGCTGCTGCTGAGCATCGCGTCGAGCGCGTCGTGCAGCGTGGCACGGGGTTCCACCACGGTGGCCGGTCCGCCGATCCCGCGCAGGTTGTCCTGATGCGGATCCAGGTCCCGAGCGGTGATCCAATGCACGGGACGTCGCTCGCTGTCGACGCTCAGTACGGCCCACTCACCGGTCTCGTCCAACCGGCGCAGCGCCGATGTCGGCGAGTCATCCAGCCGGACCAACTCTGCCTCGTCCCAGTCGACCGCGTCGACCCGCCGCAGGTTGAGCTGCTTGAGTGAGGCGCCGGCACCGATGAACTGGGCCACCGTCTTGTCCACGGGATTGCTCAGCAGCCGCTCGGGGGTGTCGAACTGGCGGATGCTCGACCGGTCGCCGAGCACCGCGATGCGGCTGCCCATCTTGATCGCCTCGTCGAAGTCGTGGGTGACGAAGACGATGGTCTTCTGCAGCTTCTCCTGCAGCCGGAGGAACTCGTTCTGCAGCCGGTCCCGGGTCAACGGATCGGTGGCGCCGAACGGCTCGTCCATCAGCATCACCGGCGGATCGGCAGCCAGCGCCCGGACAACCCCGACGCGCTGTTGCTGGCCGCCCGAAAGCTGGCGGGGCAGGCGGTGCCGGTACTGGCCGGGCTCCAGCCCGACCAGGTGCAGCAGCTCGTCCACCCGGGCGTCGATTCGCTTGCGGTCCCAACCGAGCATCTTCGGCACCAACCCGACGTTGGTCGCCACGCTCATGTGCGGGAAGAGCCCGACCTGCTGGATGACGTACCCGATGCGCCGGCGCAGCTCGGTCGGGTTGAGCGAGGTGACGTCGGATCCGTCCACCATGATCCGCCCGGAGCTGGGTTCAATCAATCGATTGATCATCTTCATGGTGGTGGTCTTGCCGCAGCCGGAAGGGCCGACCAGCACGACGATCTCGCCGCGCCGGATGGTCATCGAGACGTCCTCGACCGCAGGGGTCTTCTGTCCCCGGTAGAGCTTGCTGACCTGTTGCAGTTCGATCATCACGTCAGCGGTCATCGTTGGCCTCCCTGAGGGGTGGACGGGGCCGCGAGGGACGGCGTGCCGGCGAGCGCCGTGGCGGAGTCCGGTTGCCCGGCGGTTAACGGCGCGGTTGACCGCGAGCGGGCCCGCCGGTTGCCCCGGTTGCCCCGGGTCAGCACACCGAGCAGGCCCAGGCAGAGGTCCACGACGAGGGCGAGGACGACCACGCCGAGCGTGCCGATCAAGGCCTGGTTCAGCGAATTGACGCCGCCGAGGTTGGCCAGGCCGGAGAAGATCTGGTTGCCCAGGCCCGGCCCGCCGACGTACGCGGCGATCGCCGCGATGCCCATCGTCATCTGGGTGGAGACCCGGATACCGGTCAGGATGACCGGCCAGGCCAGCGGTATCTCGACCGTGCACAGCGACCGTACCCAGCTCATCCCGATGCCGCGGGCGGCCTCGGTCAGCGCGGGGTCGATCTCGGTCAGTCCCACCACCGTGTTACGGATGATCGGCAACAGGGCATAAAGGGTCAGCGCGACCAACGCGGGGAGGTACCCCAGGCCCAGCGGCGTGATCAGCAGGCCGAGCAACGCGAAGGAGGGAATGGTCAGCACAGTTGCGGCGACCGCGACGGCGATCCCCCGGGCGCGGCGGTGGCGGTAGGTGAGGACGGCGATGGACATGCCGATGAGCGTCGCCAGCGCTATCGCCATCAGCACGATCGTGGCGTGCTCGATGGTCTGGGCGACCAGCAGGTCACGGCGGCTTTCCAGATATTCGAAAAAGGTCATCTGACACGTCCTCTCGGCGGCTGGCAGGCCCCCGGCCAGAGATGGCCGCGACGGTGCTGGACCTGCCATGGCCGGTTGGCCATCACATTTCGGGCGTAGGCGTCCGGCAAAGGCCCTCCGTGTGGGACGTGGAGTGGGTTGGAGAAATCAGCGGGGAAGTTCTGACGGGCACGCCGAGCGACACAGGGTTGGGCGCACCACCAGCTCGTCCGTCTCCTCCTTCCGTACAGAAACTTCTGTACAGGCGATCATGCGGGGTGCCACGGTACGCCATGGACTCCTCGTCAGTTCGGCCGGCCCGGGACCAGAGCCTGAAATGGGTCCGATGCTGCGAAAGCGTGACATCGATGTGGGCGGCGCCAGGTGACTGCCATCAGCTCGGCGACCCGGGGCGCGGCTCCATGGCGTTTGCATGAGGGATCGAAGTGGGGCGGGCGGGACTCGAACCCGCGACCGAGGGATTATGAGTCCCCTGCTCTAACCGGCTGAGCTACCGCCCCGATACCGCGCCGGATCGTAACCCGCTCGACGGATCACCGGCCACCACCGAACCGGCACAACCGACACCCGCGCCAGCACGATGGGCTACGTGAGGATAACAGTCAGCAGCCGCCGGAGAAGGCCTGGAATCACCCCGCCGCGCGCAGCTCCGCCAGCACCGCCCCGGCCGTCCGCCAGCCGCTGGCCAGCGCCCCCTGGATCGACGGGCTGTCCCGGTGGTCGCCGGCCACGAACAGCCCGTCGCCGAGCGCCACCGGCTTGCGCAGTCGCCCCTGCGGCGGCGGCGCGGCGGGCAGCGCGTCGGAGACCTCGACGGTCGTCAGGTGGGTCCAGTCCGCCGTGGAGCGTCCGTAGAGCCGGTCCAGCTCGCGCCGGATCGCCGGCTCGGGCGGGGCGCTCGGGCCGACCACCGAGGTGGCCACCAGGTGCCACCCGGCCGGCGCGTACGTCGGGGCGGCGTTGCTGACCACGACGGTGTTGGCGACCAGCTCCCGCCGGTCCCCGTCGATGAGCAGGATCGGCTCGTCGAGCGGCGCCTGCGGCGTGCTGTGGTAGTAGGTCGTGTAGCTGTGCATGCGTACCCGGGCCAGGGTGGGCAGCAGCATTCCCGCCGCGGGCGGGTCGACGGCGACCACGACGGCGCGGCAGCCGATGTCGCCGGCCTGGGTGCGGACCCGCCCGGGCGCCACCTCGGCGACCGGGGTGTCCAGCTCGATCAGGTCGGCGGGCAGCGGTTCGGCGACGGCCCGGGGTAGCGCGGCCATCCCCCGGGCGGGCAGGCCGATCCGGCCGCGCGCGAAGGAGCGCAGGATCATCGCCAGCACGTGGCTGGAGGTCTCCAGCTCCCGGTCGATGAGGACACCGGACAGGAACGGCCGCAGCAGCTCCTCGATGATCGCGTCGGAGAGCCCGGCCCGGCGCAGCGCCGCCTCGGTGGTGGTCTCCGGTGCGGTGAGCAGCCGGCTCTTCGGCAGGGTGGCGCAGCCGGTGGCGAGCGCGGCGAAGCGGATCCGGTCGAGTAGCGAGCCGATGCCGGCCAGGGCCGTGCCGGGCGCGCCGCCGGGCTCGCGCAGCGGGTTGACCAGCCGGTCGAGCCGGTCGCCGCGGCGCACCAGCACCCCGGAGGTGAACCAACCCAGCTCCAGGCTGTCGACGTCGAGCAGGGTGCCCAGCCTCGGGTAGGCGGTGTTCAACACCTGGAAGCCGCGGTCGAGCAGGTAGCCGTCGGCCACGTCGGTGGCGACCCGGCCGCCGAGCCGGCCACCGGCCTCCAGCAGCCGCCAAGGCACGCCGGCGCGGTGCAGCCGGCGGGCGGCGGCCAGCCCGGCGAGGCCGCCGCCGACGATGACGACATCCGTCTCAGCCAGCATGCCTGGCCTCCGTCCCGGTCCGGGCCGTCCGGGCCAGCCGGCTCGGCCACCAGATTTTCGGCCCGATGTCGTACGACAGCGCGGGCACCAGCAGCGAGCGGACCACGATGGTGTCCAGCAGTACGCCCACCGCCACCGCCACGCCGAGCTCCACCAGCACCACCAGCGGGAGGACGGCCAGCGCGGAGAAGGTCGCGGCGAGCACGATGCCGGCGGAGGTGATCACCCCGCCGGTCACGGCGAGGCCGGCCAGCACCCCGCCCCGGGTGCCCCGCTTGAGCGACTCCTCGCGGACCCGGCTCATCAGGAAGATGTTGTAGTCGATGCCGAGGGCGACCAGGAAGACGAACGCGAAGAGCGGGAAGGACGCGTCGACCCCGGGGAAGTCGAGGACGTACCGGAAGATCAGCGCGCAGAGGCCGAGGGTGGCCAGGAACGACAGCACCACGGTGGCGATCAGCAGCACCGGGGCGAGCAGGGCGCGCAGCAGCAGGGCCAGGATCACCGCGATGACGACCAGCACCACCGGGATGATCACGTTGCGGTCGCGGGTGGAGGCGGCGGAGGTGTCCACGTTGATCGCGGTGAAGCCGCCGACCACGGCGTCGGCGCCGGCGACCCGGTGTACGGCGGCGCGCAGGTCACGGATGGCCCGTTCCGCGCCGTCGCTGTCCGGCGGGTCGGAGAGGGTCGCCTCCAGCTGCACCTTGCCGTCGACCACCTTGGGCGGCGCGTTCTCCTCGGGCGGGCCGGCCCGCTCACCGGTCACCGGCCGTACGGCGGCGACGCCCCGCACGCCCTGCGCCACCCGGGCGACCTCCTGGGCGGCCTCCTGGTTGGTGAAGATGGTCGCCGGGCTGCCGGTGCCGGCCGGGTAGTGCCGGGCGATGACCTCCTGGCCGGCGACCGAGTCGGTCCGGTTGGTGAACAGGTCGGACTGGCCCAGGGTGGTGACGCCGAGCTGGGCCAGGCCGAGGGTGAGCAGGGCCAGCGCCGCGGCGGTCACCAACCAGACCGGGCGGGCGCGCCGGGCGACGAAGCCGGCGACCCGGCTCCAGATGCCGTGCTCGGCCCGCAGGTCGGCCTGGTCGGCGCGGGGCCGGCGGGGCCAGAACGCCCGCCGGCCGCCCAGCACCAGCAGCGCCGGCAGGAAGGTGAGCATCACGACCAGCGTGGCGGCGATGCCGACGGCGGCGACCGGGCCGAGCGCCCGGTTGGAGTTGAGGCTGGACAGCAGCAGGCAGAGCAGGCTGACGATCACGGTGGCCCCGGAGGCGATGATCGCCGGGGCGGCGCCCCGCCAGGCGGTCTTCATCGCGTCCCAGGGCCGCTCGTGCCGGTGCAGTTCCTCGCGGTAGCGGGCGATCAGCAGCAGCGCGTAGTCGGTGCCGGCGCCGAAGACCAGCACGGTCAGGATGCCCTGCGCCTGCCCGTTCAGTTTGATCACGTCGTTCTTCGCCAGGTGGTAGACGAACACCGACGCCAGCGCGTACGACATCCCCGCCGCGAGCAGCGGAAAGAGCCAGAGCACCGGGCTGCGGTAGACGATCAGCAGGATGGCCAGCACCACGACCAGGGTGACCAGCAGCAGCGGCCCGTCGATGGCGCCGAACACCTCGATCAGGTCGGCCAGCAGCCCGGCCGGTCCGGCGACGTCGACGGTCAGCCCGTCCCGGTCGCCGCCGGCGATCCCGCGCAGCTCCTCGACCACCCGGCCGATCGCCTCGCCCTCCGACTCGTCGATCGGTACGACGACCTGGAGCGCCTGACCGTCCTGACTGGGGATCGGCGGCGGCAGCGGCCCGAGCACGCCCGAGACCTGGGCGAACCGCGCGGTGTCGGCGGCCGCCCGTTGCCTGTCGGCGTCGGTGATGCCGGAGCCGCGCTCGTAGACCACCAGCGCCGGGGTGCTCTCCCGCTCCACGAAGCCGCCGGCGAGGTTCTGCGCCCGGGTCGCTTCGGCGTCGGCGGGCAGGAACGAGGCGTTGTCGTTGGTGGCGACCTCGCCCAGCTTCCCGGAGTACGGCCCGGCGATCCCGCCGACCACCAGCCAGCCGAGCACCACCAGCACCGCGATCAGCGTCGCCGCGCCAGGTCCCCGTCTTCCGGCCATCTCCACCCGTCCCTGAATCGACGCACCAATCGACGCAGCGGGAGTCTAAGTCGACATCGCCCATCCTGCCGCTCAAGCACGCCCCAGCGGGCCGAAACCGGACGCGGGGCCCACACCCGCTCCACGGTCCGTGCCCATCGGTGATCAAGAAATTTGCGTCTGCGGACGGGCCGTCGGTGACGCAAACTTCTTGATCACCGGGGAGGTCGCGGCCGGGCGGGCGGGGCAAGCGGTGGGAACGAGAAACGCCCGTCGGCGGGGCCGACGGGCGCGGGTGGAGCGTGAGCTCCCCCGTTTGGACTCGAACCAAAAACCTGCCGGTTAACAGCCGGCTGCTCTGCCAATTGAGCTACGGGGGACTGCTTGTCACCGCGCTCCGGATCTCCCCGGCGCTCGGCGACGGCACAAGAGTACAGGATTCCCGGGGGGTCTGGTCCAGGGGGTTACCTCCACCAGCCCTCGCCTAGGAGGGCCGCGACACGGCAGGAATAAAACCGGACAAATCGTCATCACGGCACAACCAGGCATGAGCGCGGAGCAGGATGGGTAGTTAGCTGCCGACAGAGGACTAGGGCGCGACATGGTCGGTCCCCCCGGATCTCCGGGCGGGAACGGCGGAGCGTCAGGTACGAAAGGAGCCGCCATGCGCGGAAAGATCATGTTCCTTGGCGGGCTGGCTGCGGGCTTCGTCCTGGGCGCCCGTGCCGGCCGGGAGAAGTACGAGGAGCTGGTCGTCCGGGGCCGTAAGGTGCTCGACCACCCGACCGTCCAGGAGGCGGCGGGTGTCGCACAGGCCCAGGCGACCCGGCTCTACAGCGAGGGCAAGGACAAGCTCGGCCAGTCCAAGCTCGGCGAGAAGCTGGGCACCGGCAACGGCAACAAGCAGGAGCTGACCGCGGCGGACGACGCGTTCGCGGGCACGCCTGCCACCATCGGCGCGAAGTCGGGCAGCTCGTCGAGCTCCCCCAGCTCGTCGTCGTCCACCACCGCGCGGCCCAAGCCGTCGGGCACGGGCACCAACGCCAGCACCCTCTAACCGCACCTTCCACGCGGGCCGGTCGTCGTCGACGACCGGCCCGCTGGCGTGTGGGCCCGGAAACACGGCAGGTCAGACCCGTCCCCACCCCCGCCGATGCCACTTTCGCCGATTTGAAGCAAAAGTTCGCACCAAACATCGAAAACTTCTGCCGTCAACCTCTTCTCTTTGGTCCCGCGCGCAAATATCGTCCTGCGTAGAACCTGGCCAGGCTCTTGGTACTCGTAGCGACCCTCCTCAGCGACGGCGCTGAGGCGGACCCGCCCCGACCAGAGCGAGGTTCGATGCGCAGACCCACCGGCCGAAGGGCCACCGCCTACCTCAGCCTTCTCACCCTCGTCGGCGCGACACTCGTCGCGACCGCACCACCGCAGCCGACGCCGGCGCTCGCCGCCCCGGTGCCCGCCAGCAACGGCATGGACTACAAGGTCCTCGTGTTCACCCGGTCCGCCGGAGGCAGCCACGCCGCCACCGCCGCCGGAGTGGACGCGATTCGGCAGCTCGGCAACGACCGGCGGTTCACCGTCGAGGTGACCGACGACGCCCGCAAGTTCGACGAGCCGCATCTCAAGCAGTTCCGCGCCGTGGTGTTCCTGAACACCTCCGGCGACGTCCTCACCGACGGCCAGCAGGCCGCGTTCGAGCAGTACTACCGCGACGGCGGCGGCTTCGTCGGCGTCCACTCGGCCATCGAGGCCGAACCCGGCTGGTCCTTCCTGGACAAGGTCCTGGGCACCCGGGCGACCGGCGCCGCCACGTCGGCGAGCCCGGCCACCGTCACCGTCGCCGACCGGGTGCACCCCGCCTCCGAACGGCTGCCGGAACGGTGGACGCACACCGACCGCTGGTACAACTTCGCCGACAACGTCCGGGGCGTGTCGCACGTGCTGGCCACCGTGGACGAGAAGACGTACGCCGGCGGGTCGATGGGCTTCGACCACCCGGTCACCTGGTGCAAGGACTACCAGGGCGGCCGCTCCTTCTACACCGGACTCGGCGCGACGCCGGAGAGCTACGGCAGCACCGACCTGCGCGCCCACCTCGGCGGGGCGATCCAGTGGGCGGCCGGCGTGACCGACGGCGACTGCGGCGCGACCGTGCTGGCCAACTACCAGATGACGGTGGTCGGGGCCCAGCCGAACGTCAGCGAGCCGATCGGCTTCGACACGCTCCCCGACGGGCGGGTGATCCAGACCGACCGCCGCGGCGGCGTACGCCTGCACGACCCGGAGAGCAACGAGACCACCGTGCTGGCCCAGATCCCGGTCTACACCCACAGCGAGGACGGGATGTACGGCCCGGCGATCGACCGGGACTTCGCCACCAACAAGTGGGTCTACCTGTACTACGCGCCCCCGCTGGACACCCCCGCCGGCGGCGCGCCGACCACCAGCACCGATCCGGCCACCTGGGACCGGTGGAAGGGATACTTCCAGCTCTCCCGCTACAAGTTCGTCGACGGTGAGACCCCCTCGCTCGACCTGAGCACCGAGCAGAAGATCCTCCAGGTGCCGGTGGACCGGGGTGCCTGCTGCCACGTGGCCGGCGACATCGCGTTCGACTCGAAGAACAACCTCTGGCTGGTCACCGGGGACGACACCCCGGCCGGTGGCGGCGGGTCCGGCGGCTTCTCGCCACACAACGACTCGGTCAGCGCCACCGGGGTCTACCAGGCGCCCTTCGTGGACGCCCGGCGCAGCTCGACCAACACCAACGACCTGCGCGGCAAGGTGCTGCGCATCGCGGTGGGGGCGGACGGCTCGTACACCGTGCCGGCGGGCAACCTCTTCCCGGCCGGCACGGAGAAGACCCGGCCGGAGATCTACGCGATGGGCCTGCGTAACCCGTTCCGGATCACCCTGGACAAGAACGACGTCGCGTACGTCACCGACTACTCCCCCGACTCCTCGACGGCCGCGGTCGGCCGGGGACCGGCGGGCACCGGCCGGATGATGGTGATCGACAAGCCGGCGAACTACGGCTGGCCGATGTGCGTGCAGCCGAACCTGCCGTACATCGAGATGAACTGGACCACCAGCCCGATCTCGCCGGTCGCGCCGTTCGACTGCGCGGCGCCGAAGAACACCTCGCGGCACAACACCGGCCTGACCGACCTGCCGGCGGTCGAGAAGTCCGAGCTCTGGTACTCGTTCCAGGCGCCGACCCCGTGCCCGGAGTCGTACCTGTCGACGCCGACGCAGACCTGCCCGGTGCTCTTCCCGGAACTCGGCACCGGCGGCGTCGGGCCGCACGGCGCCGCCCGCTACGACTTCGACCCGGAGCTGAGGTCGGAGACGAAGTTCCCCGAGTACTACGACGGCGCGGTCTTCTTCGGCGAGTTCACCCGGGACACCCTCAAGGAGGTCCGGCTCGACGCCAAGGGCGACATCCTGAAGATCAACAATGTGCTGAACTGCGGCCAGGCGCCCACCACCGCGGCCAAGCCGTTCCTCTGCGACAACCCGATGGACATGAAGTGGGGCGCCGACGGCAACTTCTACCTGCTGACGTACGGCGACGGGTTCTTCAACGTCAACCCGGACGCGGCGATGCTGAAGTTCAGCTACGTCAAGGGGCTGCGGGCACCGAACGCGGTGCTCACCGCGACACCCACCAACGGCATCGCGCCGCTGACCGTCGCCTTCTCCAGCGAGGGCTCCAAGGACCCCGACCCGGCGGACTCGATCTCGTTCGCCTGGGACTTCGACGGCAACGGCACCACCGACTCGGTCGACCCGAACCCGTCGCACACCTACACCGCCAACGGGGTGTACACCGCCCGGCTGACGGTGACCGACTCCAGCGGCAAGAGCGCGTCGGCGAACACCACCATCACCGTCGGCAACACCGCGCCGACCGTCACGGTCAACACCCCGCTCGAAGGCGGCTTCTTCAGCTGGGGCGACGACATTCCCTGGTCGGTGACCGTCACCGACCCCGAGGACGGGCCGGTCGACTGCGCCAAGGTCGAGGTGACCTTCGTCCTCGGCCACGACCAGCACGGCCACGGCGAGGCCAACCAGTTCGGCTGCTCCGGGGTGCTGCCCACCGACCCGGACGACGCGTCCCACGGCGGCTACATCTACGGCGTGGTCAGCGCGTCGTACACCGACGGCGGCGCCAACGGCCAACCGGCGCTGACCACCGTCGACCAGCAGATCATCCAGGCGAAGCGGCAGGAGGTCGAGTTCGCCGCGAACGAGTCCGGCACCACCGTGGGGACCAGCGCCGACACGGGCGGCGGGCAGCAGCGCGGCAGCCTCGACCCGGGCGACTGGATCGCGGTCAACAACACCGTCAACCTGCAGAACATGCAGTCGGTGACGCTGCGCACCTCCGGCGGCAGCGCGGCCACGGCCGGGCAGCCCCGGTTCGGCGTCGAGTTCCGGCTCGACTCCCCCACCGGGCCCCTGCTGACCACCGCCACGGTCAACGCGACCACCGGCAACAACGCCTTCACCAGCACAGGCGTGCCGATCACCGACCCGGGCGGCACGCACCGGCTCTACCTCGTGTTCCGCACCGTTCCCGGCGGCCCGACCGGCGGTTTCGGCAACCTCAACTGGGTCGAGTTCACCGGCCAGGGCATCGGCGTCGCTCCGTAGCGCCGCCGTGGTCGCGGGCCGCCGCCCGGCGGTCCGCGGCCCTGGGCACCATCACCCGTCATCGCACCGAGAGAGGCAGCAGCAGATGAACGACAGACAGCACGGAATGAGCCGTCGCCGGATCCTCGGCGCCTTCGCCGGCGTCGCCGGCGCGGCCGCCGTCGGGGCCGCCGGCTGGGCGCCCGCCGCCGGAGCCGACGGCAACGGGCTGCTCGTGCCGACCGGCAAGCGCGGCATCATCCTCTACAGCGTCCGGGACCGGATCGGCGCCGCACCGGACGCCACCGGCGTGCCGTACGGCTTCGAGCGGGTGCTCGCCCGACTCGCCGAGATCGGCTACAAGGAGGTCGAGTTCGCCGGCTACAACCAGCACACCTCGATCCTGGGCCGGCAGATCACCGCCGCCGAGATCCGCAAGATCCTCGACGACAACGGGCTGCGCGCCAACGGCTCGCACGCCTCCATCCCGAGCACCATCAACCCGACCACCCTCGCCGCGTTCGAGCAGCAGCTCGACATCGCCGAGACGCTGGGGATGACCCACATCGGCACCGGCAACGACCCGACCGGCAGCAACTACAAGGCCGACTGGGACGCGGCGGCGGACCGGTGGAACACCCTCGGCCAGTTGGCCGCCGCCCGTGGGCTCAAGCTCTACACGCACAACCACGACGCGGCGTACAACTTCCTGCTCGACAGCGGGCCGCTGGACGCGCTGGGCCGACCCACCCGGTCCTCCGGCGTCCGGAAGCTGGAGTACTTCATCGGGCTCACCGACCCGGAGTACGTCTGGTTCGAGATGGACATCTACTGGGCGCACGTGGCCCAGCACCGGTTCCGCAGCTACACCGACCCGGACGGGGTGACGCAGACCGACGTCTTCGACCCGCTGGCCACGGTGGCGGCCCAGCCGATCCGGTTCCCGCTGTTCCACGCCAAGGACGGCGCGTTCAACCCGAACACCACCAGCGGATACGAGATGGTGCCGCTCGGCCAGGGCGACATCGACTACGGCACCTTCTTCGCCAACATGGGCGCCAAGGGCTACCACAACCCGATGTGGGAGCAGGACAACGCGCCGGGCGGCAGCGCCGACCCGGGCCGCTCGCTGCGCTACGCCGAGGTGAGCTACCAGCACATGTCGGGTCTGCGGGGCTGACGGACCCGAGGTGTCGATCGAGTGGCCGCACCCGGGCGTACCGGGTGCGGCCACTCGCGCCATCAGACGTAACACCGCCGTGGAAGACTCCGGCCGGAGGTGGTGGCGATGGTTCCCGTCCGACCGGAGAACGCGTACCAGGCACGACTGCTGCGGATGCTGCGCGACGACGGCCCGCGGTCGCGGGTGGAGCTGGGCGACGCGGTGGGCCTGTCCCGGTCGAGGCTGATCGCCGAGGTGGACCGCCTCGTAGAGCTGGGCCTGGTCGAGACCGCCGGGCCGGCGGCCTCCCGCGGCGGCCGGCGGTCGTCGCTGCTCCGCGTCGCCGGCACGGTCCGCTTCGCCGGCGTCGTGATCGGCACGGACCGGCTCACCGTCGCCGTCACCGACGGCGAGCTGAACGTGCTGGCCGAGCTCCGCGAGCCGGCAGACGTCCGGTCCGGTCCGGTGCCGGTGGTCGCCCGGGCCGCGGAACTCGTCGGCAAGCTCCGGGCCGACCTTGGCCTGGCCCAGCTCACCGGCGTCGGCGTCGGCCTGCCGGGGCCGGTCGCCTTCCGGGAGGGCACCCCGATCGCGTCCGGCGCCCTGCCCGGCTGGCACAGGTTTCCGGTGCGGGACACCTTCGGCGCCGAGCTGGGCTGCCCGACGCTGGTCGACAACGACGCCAACGTGATGGCGCTCGGCGAGCAGCACGCCGGGATCGGCCGTACCTTCGACGACTTCCTGTACGTCAAGCTCGGCACCGCGATCGGCTGCGGCCTGGTGCTGCGGGGCGCTCCGCACCGGGGCGCGACGAGCGGTGCCGGCGACATCGCCCACCTGCGGCTCGCCGACGACGGCCCGGGCTGCGCCTGTGGCGAGGCGGGGTGCCTGGAGGCGTACTGCGGCGAGGCCGGGCTGGTCGCCGCGGCGCTGGACGCGGCGCGGTCGGGCCGCTCCCCCGCCCTGGCCGACCGGCTGGCCACCACCGGCACCCTGACCATGGCGGACGTCGCCGGGGCGGCGGCCGGAGGCGACCCGGCGGTGCAGGCCGTCGTGCGCGACGCCGCCCGCCGGCTGGGCCAGGTGCTGGTCGGGCTGGTGAGCTTCGTCAACCCCGGCATCGTGATCATCGGCGGTGCCCCGGACGGCCTCGGGCACACCCTGCTGGCCGAGATCCGGGCCGTGGTCTACCGCCGGTCGGCGCCGCTGACCACCGGCACGATGCCGATCGTCCTGTCCGACCTCGGCGAGCGGGCCGGCGTGGTGGGCGCGGCCCGGTTGATCAGCGAGCGGGCCTTCGCCGCCGAGTGACCGGCCCCCCACGAAGCCGGCCCGGCGGCCCGACCGCCCCCAGGTGCCCTCCCGCCGCACGGGAGGTCCGGTAGGGGTCGGTCGGGGCCGGTGCGCGTCAGTCCTTGCTGCTGAACGCGGCGTCGAACGCCGCCGCGGGGGCGTCGAAGGCGAGCCGGCGGACGAACTGCAACGCCTCCGGCGCGCCGACCAGCCGGTCCATTCCGGCGTCCTCCCACTCGATGGAGATCGGCCCGTCGTAGCCGATCGCGTTGAGCGCCCGGAAGCAGTCCTCCCACGGCACGTCGCCGTGGCCGGTGGAGACGAAGTCCCAGCCCCGGCGCAGGTCGGCCCAGGGCAGGTGGGACGAGAGCCGGCCGCGCCGCCCGTCGCCGGTGCGCACCTTCGCGTCCTTGCAGTCCACGTGGTAGATCCGGTCGGCGAACTCGAGGATGAAGTTCACCGGGTCCAGCTCCTGCCAGACGAAGTGCGACGGATCCCAGTTGAGCCCGAACGCCGGCCGGTGGCCGATCGCCGCGAGCGCCCGCCGCGTCGTCCAGTAGTCGTAGGCGATCTCGCTGGGGTGCACCTCGTGGGCGAAGCGGACCCCGACGGAGTCGAAGACGTCGAGGATCGGGTTCCACCGGTCGGCGAAGTCCCGGTAGCCGCGCTCGATCATCTCCGGCGGCACCGGCGGGAACATCGCCAGGGTGTGCCAGATGGACGAGCCGGTGAACCCGACCACCGTCTTCACCCCGAGCTTCGCCGCCGCGCGGGCGGTGTCCTTCATCTCCTCGGCGGCGCGCCGGCGTACCCCCTCGGGTTCGCCGTCGCCCCAGATCCGGGCTGGCAGGATGCCCTGGTGCCGCTCGTCGATCGGGTGGTCGCAGACCGCCTGGCCGACCAGGTGGTTGGAGATGGCGTGGACGCTGAGGTGGTGCTTGGCGAGGGTCTCCCGCTTGCGCTCGACGTACGAGTCGTCGGCGAGGGCCTTGTCGACCTCGAAGTGGTCGCCCCAGCAGGCGATCTCCAGCCCGTCGTAGCCCCACTCGGAGGCGAGCCGGCAGACCTCGTCGAACGGAAGATCGGCCCACTGGCCGGTGAAGAGCGTGATCGGTCGCGCCATCGTCGTTGTCTCCCCTGTCGTGATGGGGATTCCTCAGCGTGGGCGGGGCGAGGGGCCACCAGTGCGGAGGCGTCACGGGTCGCCGGTGGGTGCGGCACGCACCTGGGCCCGACGGGTTGCGCCTCCCGCCGGGTCACCGGCCACCTCGCGGTCGCCGCTCTCACTCTAGGACCGCCGGGACCGGCTGGGAAGGGCTCGCCACGGACCCGCGGACGTCACTCGGCCTGCTCCTCGGCGGCGGGCAGTTCGGCGCGCACCGACCAGCCGCCGTCCGGGCGGGGGCCGGCGGTGAAGGTGCCGCCGACCGCCTCGGCCCGCTCGCGCAGGTCGAGCAGGCCGAGCCCGGCGCTCGGTTCCGGCGCCGGGGACGGCTCGGCGCCGGTGTCGCGTACCTCGATGGCGACGCCGTCGGGGTCGTAGCGCAGCCGGACCGCCACCGCCGCGCCCGGCGCGTGCCGGTGCGCGTTGGTCAGCGACTCCTGGATGATCCGGTACGCCGCGACGTCGACCTCGGTGGGCAGCGGGCGGGGCTGGCCGGCCACGGTCCAGCGCACCGGCTGGCCGGTGCTGAACCCCTCCACCAGGGCGTCCAGCCGGTTCAGGCTGGGGGCCGGCTCGGTGGGCGCGGCGGTCCCCTCCGGCCGCAGGGTCCGCTCAACCCGCCGGGCCCGATCCGCCAGCACCGCCACGTACGCCCGCCGGCTGCGCACCGCGTCGCCGACGGCCACCGCGACGCCGAACCAGAGCAGCAGCACCACCACTGCCGGGTCGAGCCGGGCCACGCCGAGCGTGGCGATCGCCGCCGCGCCGACGGCCAGGGCGCCGACCAGGCCGGCCACGGCGGCGGTCCGCCGGTCGGCGCGGGTGGCGACGGTGTACGCGGCGATCGCCACGGTGAGCACCATGGGCCCCCGGGCGACCCCGGCGAGCTGCGCGAGCACCACGCTGACGGTGGTCAGGGCGAGCACCGGCAGCGGGTGGCGGCGGCGCACCGCCAGCGCACCGGAGCCGATGGCGGCGAGCAGCACCGCGGCGAGGCTGAGCGGCGCCCCGGGCGGGTTCACCGGCAGCAGGCCGGCCACGAAGAGCGCGGCGGCCAGCAGCGCGTCGACGACCGCCGGGTGCGCCCGCGCGATCCGGCGCCACTCCGCGAGCCGTCCCATGCGGTCAAGGTACGCCCACCCGCCCGGCCCCGGACGCGGCACCGCCGGGGTGCGAGGGCACCCCGGCGGCGTCGCGTGCACCGGATCGACGTGGTGGACGACCCGGTGGGTGGGTCAGGGCAGGACCCACTTCTGGCTGGCCGCGCCGTTGCAGGTCCAGAGCTGGACCGGGGTGCTGTCGGCGGAGTTGTTGCCGGCCACGTGCAGGCACTTGCCGGACTGCGGGTTACGCAGCGACCCGTCGGCCTGGGCCGCCCAGTTCTGGGCACCGCTGCCGTTGCAGGTCCAGAGCTGGATCTTGGTCCCGTCGGCCGAGCCGCCGCCGGAGACGTCCAGGCACTTGCCCAGCGCCTTGATCGTCGAGTTCGGCGTCACCGTCCAGGTCTGCGCCCCGGTGCCGTTGCAGGTGTAGAGCTGGATCTGCGTGCCGTCGGCCGTGCCGCTGCTGCGGACGTCCAGGCACTTGCCGGCCAGGCCCTTGATCGGTCCGGTGCCGCCGGTGCCGCCGCCACCGCCCCGGACCAGGGTGAAGTCGTCGACGTCGAAGAGCCCGGTGCCGGTGCCGGTGTAGGTCAGGTACAGGTTCTGGGTACCGGACGGCACCCCGGACAGTGCGGTGGTGACGTCGGCGTACGTCGTCCAGCTCCCGGTGTTGGGCACCGCGACCGAGCCGAGGACGGTGCCGGTGGTGGAGCCGGTACGCACCTGGATGGTGCCGCCGGGCCCGCCGGAGACGACCCGCGCCCTGAACGACGTCACCCCGGTCAGGTCCACCCCGTGGTACGCCGACCAGTCACCCGGGTCGATGTAGCCGAGGGTCTGCCCGCCGTTCGCGCCGGCCTTGGTGAACGGGGTGACCCCGCCGGCCGAGCTGAACGCCTCGGCCTGGACGGTGGTGTTGCCGCCCGGCGGGGTGGAGCCGAGTTCCTTGATCCGGATGTTGCGGAACGAGGCGTCGTCGCCGGTGCCGTGGTTCTGCAGGCCGATGTGCCCGGCGAGCGAGCGGACCGGGTTGGTGTTGGTGAAGTCGTTGATCTTCACGCCGTTGAGGAAGACCTGGAGCCGCTCGCCCTCGACCAGCAGCTCGTAGGTGTTCCACTCGCCCGGCGGGTTCAGCGCCGCGTCCCGGGCGGCGATGTCCGCGGACTTGAAGGTGTAGACCGCGCCGGTGGTGCGGTCGGCCGCGTCGGTGGCGTCGATCTGGATCTCGTAGCCGTTGTTCACCGCGGACCAGGGGTCGGTCGACGGCGGGAAGCCGATGAAGACCCCGGAGTTGTCGTCGCCGGCGAGCCGCCAGTCCAGCTTGAGCGAGTAGTTGGTGAACTGCTTCGCGCTGTACCAGTAGAGCCCCATCCCGCCGACCGAGGTGAGCGTGGCGTCGGCATTGGTGAAGCTGCCCGGCCCGGCCTGCGACCAGCCGGTGGTGGAACCGTTGTAGAGGGTGGTGTAGCCGGTCTCCGGCCGGCAGTCGGCCTTGGCGCGGCCGGCCGCGTAGCGGATGCCGCCGAGCAGGTGGGCCCGGAACGCCGGTTCGGCGTACGACGCCTGGGTGTGGCCACCGCCGGTGTAGAAGGCCCGGCCGCCACTGTAGGTCTTGCACCAGGAGTGCGGGTGGTCCGCGCCCATCCCGCCACCGGAGTACGACGACTCGTCCAGGGTGGCCAGCACCCGGGCGGTGGAGCGGGCGTTGGTCTGGTAGTTGTACCACTCGTCGGTGCGGGTCCAGGTCTGCGGCAGGTGTGCGCTGGCCGGGTGCGCCCGGTTCTCCACCTTGACGTTGGCCTGCTGGATGGCCGGGTGCGAGGCGAAGTACGCCCCGACCAGGTTTCCGTAGAACGACCAGCCGTACTCGGTGTCGGCGGCGGCGTGCACGCCGACGTACCCGCCGCCGGAGCCGATGTACGACTCGAAGGCGGTCTGCTGGCTGGCGTTGAGCACGTCGCCGGTGGTGTTGAGGAAGACCACCGCCTCGTACTGGGCCAGGTTGCCGGTGGTGAACGCGGCGGCGTCCTCGGTGGCGGTGACGGTGAAGCTGTTGGCCGCGCCCAGGTCGCGGATGGCCTGGGTGCCGACGGCGATGGAGTCGTGCCGGAACCCGGCGGTCTTGGAGAAGACCAGCACGTCGTACGGGGCGTCGGCGGCGGACGCCGGGGTGGCGGGGGTGGTGCAGGCGAGGACGGCGAGGACGGCGGTGGCCGCGCCGAGGACGGGACGCAGGAGTCTGCGCATGTCGCTCTCCTATCGGTGGGCGGGGGCCCCGGGCGGGCCGGCGGGCCGGGCGGGGCCCCGCGCGTTCACTCGGTTACGGCAGGGTCCACTTCTGGTTGGCGGCGCCGGTGCAGGTCCACAGGTGCACCGGGGTGCTGTCGGCGGAGTTGTTGCCCGAGACGTCGAGGCACTTGCCGGACTGCGGGTTGCGCACCGTGCCGTCGGCCTGGGCGGACCAGTTCTGCGCGCCGCTGCCGTTGCAGGTCCAGAGCTGGATCTTGGTCCCGTCGGCCGAGCCGCCGCCGGAGACGTCCAGGCACTTGCCCAGCGCCTTGATCGTCGAGTTCGGCGTCACCGTCCAGGTCTGCGCCCCGGTGCCGTTGCAGGTGTAGAGCTGGATCTGGGTGCCGTCGGCGGTGGCGGCGTTGCGGACGTCCAGGCACTTGCCGGCGAGCCCGACCACCGGCCCGGTGCGCACCGTCGCGCCCGTGGTGAAGGTGAACGCGTCGACGTCGTAGAGCGCCCCGGTGCCCGACCCGGCGAAGGTCAGGTAGAGCGTCGTGGTGCCCGCCGGCGCCCCGGAGATCGCGCCGGTGACCGTGGTGAAGGAGTCCCAGGCGCCGGTGACCGGCACCGTGGCGGAGCCGAGCACCGTGCCGGTGGCCGACCCGGCCCGGACCTGGAGGGTGCCGCCCGCCCCGGCCGAGGAGACCCGGGCGCTGAACGAGGCGACGCCGCCCAGCTGGTACGGCTGGAAGGCGATCCAGTCCCCGTTGTTGATGTCGCCGACGGTCTTGCCGCCCTCGGCGGTCGCCTTGTCGAAGGTGTTGATGCCGGACGAGGTCTTGAAGTGCTCGGCCTGCCGGTGCCGGGGCTGGAGGGTGTGCTGGGTGTGCGTGGTCAGCCCGCCCGCGTCGGTGTACTCGGCGTCGAAGATGGCGAAGATGTTCGCCGCGTCGTCGTGCTCACCGTCGACCGGGATGGCGATCGAACCGGAGCAGCCGGTCTTCGAGGTGATCTGGTGGCCGTGCTGGTCGTGGCCGAGCACGTAGGTCATCTTGACCTTGGTGCAGTCGATCGTGCCGTCCTCGGGGTCGGTGACGGTGATGCTGAAGGGCACCGTGTCGCCGTAGGAGAAGAGCTTGCCGTTGCCGGGGCTGTTGATCGTCACGGTCGGGGCGGTGTTGCCGACGCTGATCAGCACGCTGGCGCTGCCGGTGGCGTTCTGCGGGTCCTTCACCGTGAGCGTGGCGGTGTACGTCCCGTTGGTGGTGTAGGTCTTCGACGGGTTGGCGGCGGTGGAGGTGGTGCCGTCGCCGAAGTTCCACGCGTACGTCAGCGCCCCGCCCTCCGGGTCCGACGATCCGGCCGAGGAGAAGGTGACGGTCAACGGGGCGGCGCCGGAGGTCTTGTTGGCGGTCGCCTTCGCCGTCGGCGCCCGGTTGCCGCCGCCGATGTGGTCGAAGCGGTAGAGCGCCGAGTTGGCGTCGCCGTTGAAGTAGCCGGTGCCGTAGTCGAGGACGTAGTACGCGCCGTCCGGGCCGAAGGCGGAGTCCATCACCTGCTTGCCGGTCCACGGGAAGCTGTCGATGGTGCCGCGGGAGCCGTCGGTGTTGACGTGGATCGGCTTGATCCAGCCACGGCCGAACTCGGTGGCGAAGAACTGCCCGTCGAAGGACTGCGGGAACTTGGTGGTCGACGTCGACGACGCGTTGTAGCGGTAGACCGGGCCGGCCATCGGGGACTCGGAGCCGCCGCCGAACTCGGGCGGGCTGCCGGCGTCGCCGGCGTACCGGATCCAGGCCGGCTTGGCCGCGGGCAGCGTGCTCTGGCCGGTGTTGCGGAACGAGTTGTTGGTGGGGCCGCCGGTGCAGTTGTACTTGGCGCCCCCGGTGCCGGTGGCGAAGTCCCACTCGTTGTAGGTCTCGGTGCTGGTGTTGGTGCCGGTGCAGTACGGCCAGCCGTAGTTGCCCGGCGCGGTGACCCGGTTGAACTCGACCTGGCCGGAGGGGCCCCGGGTGGCCGAGGTGGTGCCGGCGTCGGGGCCGTAGTCGCCGACGTAGACGATCCCGGTGGCCTTGTCGACGCTCATCCGGAACGGGTTGCGGAAGCCCATCGCGTAGATCTCGGGCCGGCTCCTCGCGGTGCCGACCGGGAAGAGGTTGCCGGACGGGATCGAGTAAGAGCCGTTGGCGTTCACCTTGATCCGGAGGATCTTGCCGCGCAGGTCGTTGGTGTTGCCGGCGCTGCGCTGCGCGTCGTACCCGGGGTTGCGGTTGGTCCGTTCGTCCAGCGGGGCGTAGCCGGCGGAGTCGAACGGGTTGGTGTCGTCCCCGGTGGACAGGTAGAGGTTGCCGGCGGGGTCGAAGTCGATGTCGCCGCCGACGTGGCAGCACAGCCCCCGGTCGGCGGGTACGTCCAGCACGTCGACCTTGCTGGCCTGGTTCACGGTGAAGTCGGCGTTGAGGGCGAACCGGGACAGCCGGTTGACGCCCTGCCAGGCGGAGAAGTCGCTGCCGGTGGCCGGCGCGTCGCCGGCGGGGGTGGACAGCGGCGGGGCGTAGTAGAGGTAGATGTGCCGGTTGGTGGCGAAGTTCGGGTCGACGCCGACGCCCTGCAACCCCTCCTCGTCGTGGGTGTAGACCGACAGGGTGCCGATCACCGAGGTGGTGCCGTTGGCGTCGGTGCGCCGCAGGGTGCCGTTGCGGGCGGTGTGCAGGACCGAGCGGTCCGGCAGCACGGCCAGGGACATCGGCTCGCCCGTCTCGGCGACGCCGCGGGCCAGCTCGACCTGCTGGAAGTCGGTGGCGGTGATGACGTGGGCGGCGGCCGGGGCGGGGCCGCCGAGGGCGGTCGGGCCGGCCGTGACGCCGACGGTGCCGACGGCCGCCACCAGGAGCAGGGCGGACGCGGCGGAGGACCATCGTGGGGAGCGGTGGGTGGGTGCGTCCTTCATGGACATTCTGTGCTGTCCCTTCCTGACGAGTGACTGCCAGGGTGGGGCGCGCGCCGTCGCGCCGGTGCCGGGTACGGGGATGCGGCAGGGCCGTCCGGGCGGCGCCGGACCGGCCGTGACCACCGGTCGGGGCGGGGGACCGCGCGCCCGGGGGCCACCAGTCGATGGGTTACCGCGCCGCCGGTTCACCTCGACGAAACATGTTCGTGATGCCACGAACATTAAGGCTTGTGAATTTGTCTGTCCATACCTTCTGCCCCATGGAAGCGAACTTTCGTTCAATCGGCTGAAAGCTCGCGGGCATGGCGAGGAAAGGCCCCGGCGGGCCCCGGCGCGCCGACGTCAGCTCCGGCGGTGCACCGCCTGGTCGCCCAGCGCGGCCAGCGCCGCCAGGGCCGGCTCCGCCAGCGGCAGCCGGTCCAGCGCCGCCCGGGCGGCGTCCGCCCGCAGCACGATCAGCCGCTCGATCTGCTCCCGGGCCCCGGTCGCCTCGATGATCGCGCGCAGCTCGGCCGCGCCGTCGGCGTCCAGGCCGGGATTGCCGAACAGGTCGCGCAGCCGGGCGCTCTGCACCCGGTCGGCGGCGTCGCGGGCCAGCGCCATCATCACCGTCGGCTTTCCCTCGCGCAGGTCGTCCAGGACGGACTTGCCGGTCACCGCCGGGTCACCGAAGACGCCGAGCACGTCGTCACGGAGCTGGAACGCGTCGCCGAGCGGGTCGCCGAAGTCGGTGAGCGCGGCCACCAGCTCCGGCTCCGCGCCGGCCAGCGCCGCGCCGATCTGCAACGGGCGGGTGACCGTGTACCGGGCGGCCTTCATCCGGATCACGGTGAGCGCGCTGGCCACCGAGCCGTCCCCGACACCGGAGACCAGGTCCAGGTACTCCCCCGCGATCACCTCGGTCCGCATCCGGGCGAAGACCGCGTACCCCCGGCAGACCTGCGCGGTGCTCAACCCGCACTCGTGGAACATCTGGTCCGACCAGGCGGCGCAGAGGTCCCCGCAGAGCAGCGCGGTGTTGCGCCCGTACGCCTCCGGGTCGCCGCGCCAGGCGGACCGGGTGTGCAGGTCGGCGAAGAGCCGGTGCACCGACGGCGCACCCCGGCGGCGGTCGCTGCCGTCGAGGATGTCGTCGTGGATCAGGGCGAACGCGTGGAACAACTCCAGCGCCGCCGCGGCGACCACGATCGGCCGGTCGTCCCCGCCGCCGGCGCCGCGCCAGCCCCAGTAGCAGAACAGCGGGCGCAACCGCTTGCCGCCGGCCAGCACGAAGCGGTGCAGGGCGGCGAAGATGCCGCGCGGCGCGCCGTCCGGCCAGTCCGGCCCCTGCCGGTCCAGGAAGGCCATCAGTTCGGCGTCGAAGCGCGCCCGCAGCCCGCTGGTGTCGGTCGGGGGCGCGGTGACGGTCACCGCCGCTCCCCCGGCCCCGTTGGCGGTCCGGCCGGACCGGGCGGTCGCCCGGAAACACCCGACGACGCCACGGCGGGCCGGGACGGCACCGGCGCCCCACCGGCCGGGGCGGACGGCGGGGCCAGCCCGGCCAGCTCCAGCAGCAGTGCCTTCACCTCGGTGGCCGCGAGCCGGTCCCGGGCGGCGGCCGGGTCGGAGCAGAGCAGCACCGGGGCGTCCGCCGGGTCGGCGGGCAGCCGACCGTGCGAGCCCCGGACCGCCCGCGCCCCGGCGTCGAGGCCGACCACGCTCATCAGGTACCGCATGCCCAGCTTCTTGCGGGCCAGCGCGACCGCCGCCCGGCGCTTCGCCGCCCCGGGCGCGGCCGGGTCGAAGAAGAGCTCCGCCGGGTCGTACCCGGGTTTGCGGTGGATCTCGACGAGCCGGGCGAAGTCCGGGGCGCGGGCGTCGTCCAGCCAGTAGTAGTACGTGAACCAGGCGTCCGGCTCGGCCACCAGCACCAGCTCGCCGGCGCGCGGATGGTCCAGCCCGGCCGCCGCCTTGCCGTCGGCGTCGAGCACCTCGGCCACCCCGGGCAGGCCGGCGCAGAGCTTCGCCACCGCCGGCACGTCGGCCGGGTCGCGGACGTAGACGTGGGCCACCTGGTGGTCGGCGACGGCGAAGGCCCGCGACGTCCACGGGTCCAGGTACTCCATCCCGGCCTGGGTGTAGACCCGCAGCAGCCCCTCGGCGCGCAGCAGCCGGTTGACGTCCACCGGCCGGGAGACGTCGGTGATGCCGTACTCCGACAGCGCCACCACGGTCGCGTCCCGCGCGCGGGCGGCGTCCAGCAGCGGGCCCAGCACCGCGTCCAGCTCCGCCGCCGCGGCGGCGGCCCGGGGCGAGGACGGGCCGAAGCGTTGCAGGTCGTAGTCGAGGTGCGGGACGTAGACCAGGGTGAGGTCCGGGGCGTGGTCGGCGAGGATCCGCTCGGCGGCCCGGCAGATCCACGCCGAGGAGGGCAGCCCGGCGCCGGGCCCCCAGTAGGTGAAGAGCGGAAAGGTGCCCAGCGCGTCGGTGAGCGCGTCGTGCAGCTCCGGCGGGTCCGTCCAGCAGTCCGGCTCCTTGCGACCGTCAGCGTGGTAGACCGGGCGGGGGGTGACCGTCCAGTTCACGTCCGCGCCCATCGCGTACCACCAGCAGACGTTGGCCACCGTGTAGCCCGGTTCGGCCCGGCGGGCGGCCTGCCAGAGCTTCTCCCCGCCGACCAGCGCGTGGTGCTGCCGCCACAGCAGCACCTCGCCGAGGTCGCGGAAGTACCAGCCGTTGCCCACGATCCCGTGCCCGGCCGGGAGCTCCCCGGTGAGCAGGGTCGCCTGCGCCGAGCAGGTCACCGCGGGCAGCACCGTGCCCAGGCCGGCGGCGAACCCCTCGTCGGCGACCGCGCGCAGCCGGGGCATGTGCGCCAGCAGCCGCGGGGTCAACCCGACCACGTCCAGCACCACCAGTCGACGGCTCATGCCGGCACCTCGGAATGTCGGTCAGCCACTCGTTCGCTCATCGTCGTACCCCTCCGGTCGTCGGGACGGGACTCCCCCGCCGGTGTCAGGCCGAGCGCGACCAGCTCGTCGCGGGCGAAGGCCAGCTCGGCGGCGATGCCGGCGGCCAGCTCCGCGTCGGTGCGCGGCCGGCGCGCCGCCGGCAGCACCCCCCACGTGTACGTCTCGACGTCGAGGTGGTCGCAGCCGGCGGCGGGACCGGCGAAGAGCTCGGCCAGCGCGGTACGCAGCACCGGCACGGTCGAGGTCAGCGGTGGTTCGGGCGGGGCGTGCAGCGGCACGTGGTAGTGCACCCGCCACGGTCCCGGCGGCCGCCCGGCCAGCGCGCCGTCCAGGTCGTCGGCGGCGTACGCCGGGTCAGCCGGGTCGGCGGCGTGGGCGGTGCCGGCGGCCCGGGTCTGGTGCAGGAAGCGGGGCTCCACCCAGCGCGCCAGCGCGTCGGCGGCGGTCGGCGGGTGGGCGGCCTCCAGGGCGGCGGAGACCTGCACCTTCACCACCGGGAGCCCGGCGGCGCGCAGCCCGGCCAGCGCCTCGGCGGGCTCCTCCCAGGCGCAGGCGAGGTGCGCCAGGTCCAGGCAGACGCCGAGCCGGTCGGTGTCCACGCCGGCCAGCGCGGTGACCGCCTGCCCGGTGCGCTCGACCACGCAGCCCGGCTCCGGCTCGAAGCCGACCCGCACCGGGCGGCCGGTGTCCCGTTCGATCGCGGCGAGCCCGGCCGCGAGGTCGTCCAGCCGGCGGCGGGCGGCGTCGGCGCGGTCGGCGTCCCAGGGCTGCCGCCAGGCCAGCGGCAGGGTGGAGACCGAGCCCCGGGCCGCGTCGTCGGGGAGCAGGTCGGCCAGGACCCGGGCCAGGTGGAGGGTGTAGCGCAGCCGGGCGTCGCTGGTCCAGTCCGGACGGTAGACCGCGCCCTTGACCACGGGTGCCTGGAACGCCGCGTACGGGAAGCCGTTGAGGGTGACCACCTCCAGCCCGCGACGGGTCAGCTCGGCGCGCAGCCGGCGCCGGGCGGCTGGGTCGGCGGCCAGCTCGGCGGCGACCGGCGCGGCCAGCCAGAGGCCGAGCCCGAGCAGGTCGGCGCCGAGCGCCTCGCGCACCGGCTCGGCGTGGGTCCGCAGTTGGGCGAGGATGCCGGCGGCGTCCTCGGCGGGGTGCACGTTGGTGCAGTAGCCGAGGTGGACGGTGCTGCCGTCGGCGTGCCGCAGCCGCATCAGTCGCCGCCGCGCAGGATCGAGTTCCCGGCGAAGGTCCCGGCCGACGCGGCGTCCAGGTCGGTCAGGTCGAGCCGGCCGGACTGCCCGTAGAACTCCACCGGGTTGCGCCAGAGCACCCGGTCGACGTCGTCGTCGGTGAACCCGGCCAGCAGCATCGCCTCGCCGGTGGCCCGGGTCAGCAGCGGGTCCGAGCGCCCCCAGTCGGCGGCGGAGTTGACCAGCACCCGCTCCGGCCCGTACGTCCGCAGCAGCTCCACCATCCGGGGCGGGGACATCTTGGTGTCCGGGTAGATGGAGAAGCCCTGCCAGCAGCCGGTGTCCCGGACCAGTTTGACGGTGATCTCGTTGAGGTGGTCCAGCACCACCCGGCCCGGGTCGATGCCGGACTCGGCGACCACGGCGAGGCTGCGCTCGACGCCCCGGGCCTTGTCCCGGTGCGGGGTGTGCACCAGCGCCGGCAGGTCGTGCGCCACGGCCAGGGCCAGCTGGGCGGCGAACGCCTCGTCCTCCTGCGGGGTCATCGAGTCGTACCCGATCTCGCCGACCGCCACCACGGTGTCCTTCTCCAGGTAGCGCGGGAGCAGGTCGAGCACCGGCCGGCAGCGCGGGTCGTTGGCCTCCTTCGGGTTGAGTGCGACGGTGGCGTGGTGCCGGACGCCGAACTGCCCGGCCCGGAACGGCTCCCACCCGATCAGCGAGTCGAAGTAGTCGGCGAAGGAGGCGGGGCTGGTGCGGGGCTGCCCCAGCCAGAACGCCGGCTCCACCACCGCGCGGACCCCGGCGGCGGCCATCCGCTCGTAGTCGTCGGTGGTCCGCGACGTCATGTGGATGTGCGGGTCGAAGATGCGCATTCACGCCTCCCTGATGGTGAGCCGGTCGAGCAGGTCGGTGGCGTCGGCGGGCAGTTCCCGGCCGGCGGCGTGCCGCTCCGCGGCGAGCGCGGCGAGCATCGCGGCCAGCTCGCCGTCGGCGCGGCGGTCCAGGTCGGCCACGACGGCCAGCGGCACGCCGGCGAAGACGCACTTGAGCACCGCCTGCCGCCAGGACGCCGGGTCCAGGTGCCGGGCGTACGGGCCGAGGGCGGCGGCCACCAGCCGGGTGTCGTTGGTGCGGATCGCGTCGTGCAGCAGCGGCACCCCGGCGGCGCCGACGGGCAGCAGCGGCAGGGCCTTGAGCACGGCCCGCTTCTCGGCGGCGTCGCCGTGCCGGTACAGCGCCTCGGCGTGCCTGGCGTGGTCGGCGGGCAGTGCGGTGAGCAGCAGCGCGCGGGCCGCCTCGTCGGCGGTCCAGCCCGGCGCGCCGGCCAGGTCGCCCCGACCGCAGTGCCGGCCGGCGGCCGGGAAGAACCGCGCGATCGTCGCGGGTTCGGCCGCGACGCGGCGCAGCGCCGCCGCCAGCCAGTCGGGATCGGGTACGCCCTCGAGCGCGGCCCGCAGTCGATCCGGTGTCATCCGTCTCTCCTCCCCTGGTGCTGGTCGGTGTCTAGGCCACCTCGGTCGCCCGGTGCGACAGGTCGGTCGGGGCGGCCCCGGCGGCGCGGCCCGCCTCGGCGGCGGCGCGCAGGAAGTCGATGGACCGGGCGGCGACGGTGGGCGCGGCGTGCGAGTGCCGGGGCAGCTCCACCGCCACCAGCCCCCGGTAGCCGGCGTCGGTGAGGGCGCGCAGCACCGGCGGGAAGTCGATCTCGCCGGTGCCGAACTCCAGGTGTTCGTGCACGCCCCGGCGCATGTCGTCGATCTGTACGTTGACCAGGTGGGCGGCCACCTGGTGGACGCACTCGGGCACCGGGCGCGGCTCCAGGCAGCGGCAGTGTCCGATGTCGAGGGTGATACCGAAGCGCGCCGGGTCGCCGAGGGCCTGCCGCAGCCGCCGCCAGCCGGCGATGTCCTCGACGAGCATCCCGGGTTCCGGCTCGAAGCCGAGGGTCATCCCGGCGCGGTCCGCGGCGTCGAGCACCGTGGCGCAGCCGGCGACCAGCCGGTCCCAGGCGACGGCCGGCGGTACGGCGTCGGGGCGGACGCCGGCCCAGAAGGAGACCGCCTCCGCGCCGAGGTCGGCGCCGATCCGGACCGCCCGGGTGAGGAAGTCGATCCGCCGGGCCGGCTCGTCGTGCAGCAGCGTCGGCGCGTGCTTGTGCCAGGGGTCGAGCAGGTAGCGGGCCCCGGTCTCGACGACCACGGCGAGGCCGAGCGAGTCGAGCCGGCGGGCCACCTCGTCGACCCGGCGGGCCAGCCCGGGCGCGAACGGGTCGAGGTGGTCGTGGTCGAGGGTGAGCGCGACGCCCTGGTAACCCAGCTCGGCGATGACCGCGACGGCGTCGTCCAGCCGGTGGTTGGCGAAGCCGTTGGTGCCGTAGCCGAACCGCGGCCCCGCCCCGGCCCGGTGCTCCCGGCCGACCGGGTCAGGGGTCGGCCGCGGCGGCGGGGCCGGCGGGTGGGGCTGCCGGCTGGTCATGTCGGGGAGATCCTGCGGGCCAGCCGGCGGCCCAGCGGCGCGGCGGCCGCCACGGCCAGGCCGAGCAGGCCGGCACCGGCCCGGGCGGTGAGCGCGCCCTGCAACGCCGGCAGCCCGGTGATCCCGGCGCCGACCGCCGCCCGTACCCGGCCGGCGGACGGGTCGGCCGCCACCCGGGCCTGCGCCCCGCCGTACCGGGCGGCGTACCAGCCGGCCAGCGCGACGGGCAGCACGGCGGCGGGGGCCGTCGGGCGGCGGGCGGCGGCGATCGCGACCAGGGCGGTGCCGGCGAGGGTACGCAGCGGCAGCGCGGTGTCCGCGCCGGCCACCTCGCGCCGGGAGAGCGCGGTGACGGTGACGGTGTGCGCGGCGACGGTGAGCGCCGCCGGCAGCGCCCGGACCGGCCGCCCGCCGGTCGCGCCGAGCAGCACGTCCAACCCCCGGCAGGCGGCCATCACGGCCGGGCCGGCGGCGGTGTTCTTCGCCGCCAGGTCGTACCCCCAGATCGTCGCGGCGAGCGGGATCGCGACGGCGGCGGCCCGCCGGCCGCCCGTGACGGCGGCCAGGCCCAGGCCGGCGGCGGTCAGGCCGGCGGCGAGACCGAGCGCGGCGGCGGGCGAGACCCGGCCGCTGGGGATCGGCCGCTCGGGGCGTTCGACCGCGTCCAGCCGGCGGTCGGCCCAGTCGTTGGCGGCCATCCCGGCCCAGTACAGCAGCACCGACGCGCCGGCCAGCCCGGCGGTACGCGGACCGAGCGCCCCGGCCGCGGCGGCGCCGGCGACCACGTCACCCGGTACGGAGAGCGCGGCCGGCGCCCGGACCAGCTCGGCCAGGTCGCCCAGCGTGCTCATGCCGTCGCCTCGGCGTGCAGCCGCCCGGTGAACTCGACCAGCCGCTGCCACTGCTCGGCCAGCGAGTGGGTGGGTGAGCCGAGCGGGTCCTTGAAGAAGAACGCCAGGTCGGTCAAGGGGCCGACCCGGCCGGCGGCGTGCGCGGCGGCGGTGAGCCGGGCCAGGTCGAGCACGAGCGGGGCGGCGAGCGCGGAGTCGCAGCCGTGCCAGCTGAACTCCATCCGCATGCCGGTGCCGAGGAAGCCGGTGAAGGTGATCAGGTCCCAGGCGGTCTTGAAGTCGCCCAGCTCCTCGACGTACTCGATGCGGGTGCCGCCCTGCGGCAGGTAGCCGAGGGTCTCGCCGAGGACCCGCTGCTTGCTGCTCACCTTGGCGGCGTTGGCGGCCGGGTCGGCCAGGGTGGCGCCGTCGCCGCCGCCGAGCAGGTTGGTCCCGGACCAGGAGCGCACGGCCAGGTGCCGCATCGCGAACATCGGCGCGAGCACCGACTTGACCAGCGTCTCCCCGGTCTTGCCGTCGTGCCCGGCGTACGGCAGGCCGCGCGCGACGGCCAGCTCGGCCAGCGCCGGCAGCCGCAGCCCGGTGGACGGGGTGAAGTCGACGTACGGGCAGCCGGCCTCGACGGCGGCGTACGCGTAGAGCGAGCTGGGCGGCAGCACCTCGTCGGGGCCGGCGAGCGCGGCCCGCAGGGCGGCCGGGTCGGCGTGCCCGGGGTGCGGCCGGGCGGCCGGTTCGGTGGCGGAGACGTCGACCATCACCACCCGGTCCAGCCGGTGCCGTTGGCGGAACGCGGTGAGGTCGGCAACGACGGCGGCGGCCCGGTCGGCCTGGGTGCCGCCGGTCGGGGCGGGTCGCAGGTCCTCCTCGACGGCGGTCAGCTCGGCGGCGAGGGTGGCGGCCAGCCGGCCGGGCAGCACGCCCGCGTCGGCGAGCGTCTCGGCCCGCTTGGTCAGCGGGGTGGTGGCCAGGTCGTGGCCGCCGAAGAACAGGTCGGCGAAGGTGGGCAGGGCCGGCCCGCGCAGCGCGGGCAGCTCGGTGACGCAACCGGTCGGCGCGGTGAGCCCGGCCCGCAGGGCGAGACCGCCGACGATGCTGGTGGTCGCGACCGAACCGCGCGCCCCCACCAGCCAGACACCCGTACGCATGGTGCTCCTTCCGTCCGGAGGAACCGCCCTTGCATTTAGCAAAATCAATATCAGATCGTGCGCTGGAAAGACACCGTTCCGCCGGGGCCCCGTCCGCCCGGACGTCCGGGGTGGGACCGGGCCGCGGCGGCGACGTCGGCGGCGCGACGCCGGACCCGGTACCCCGCACGGCGTGCGGACGGGGCTGGCAGGCAGGGTCGGTCGGCGTCTCGGCCCTGCCTCCCCCGTATCCGGTCGACGGGCGGCGGCGCGGCCCGCGACCGGACGTGTGGTGGTGGCGGCCCGGGCCCGGCCGGTTGGCGGCCGGGCGTGCTGCGGGTCGCCGGGACGGTGGTGGCGGTCCTCCGGTGCGGCCGGGGAATCCCGGTCCGGCCGCACCGGACGACCGTCGTACGCGTGCGCCGCCGGCCGTGGTGGCCGGGGCGGCACGCCCTCCGGTGCCGATCCCGTCCCGCCCGCGGGGCGCAACCGCGGTCGGGTCCTCGCCGGTCGGCGCCGGAGGTGGCCTGGTCAGACGGGGAGCGCGGCCAGCGCGGGCTCCACCTCCGTCCACCGGGAGCCCAGCTCCGCCGACCGGGTCACCGCGTCCAGCACCAGCTGGACCTGCAACGCGTCGGCGAAGGAGGGCGTCGGGTCGGCGCCGGTCGCGACCGCCTCGACGAAGTCGCGCATCTGGTGGGTGAAGGAGTGCTCGTAGCCGATGATGTGCCCCGGCGGCCACCAGGCCGACAGGTACGGATGCTCGGACTCGGTCACCAGGATGCGGGTGAAGCCCTGCTCGGCCGTGGGCCGGGTGGCGTCGTAGAACTCCAGCTCGTTGAGGCGTTCCAGGTCGAAGGCGACGGTGCCGAGCGACCCGTTGATCTCCACCCGGAGGGCGTTCTTGCGACCGGTGGCGAACCGGCTCGCCTCGTACGTGGCCAGCGCCCCGTCGTCCAGCCGGGCGACGAAGACCGCCGCGTCGTCGACGGTGACCGCACCGGTGGCCCGGCCGTTGCCGTCGGCCTGCGCGGCCAGGCCGCTCGACCCGCCCGGCAACGGCCGTTCCTTGACGAACGTCTCGGTCACCGCGCTGACCCCGGTGATCCGCTGGCCCGTGACGTACTGGGTCAGGTCGATGATGTGCGCGCCGATGTCACCGAGCGCGCCGGAGCCCGCCCTGTCCTTCTGCAACCGCCACACCAGCGGGAACTGCGGGTCGACGATCCAGTCCTGGAGGTACGCCGCCCGGACGTGCCGCAGCACCCCGAGCCGGCCCTCGGCGACGAGCTGCCGCATCAGGGCGACCGCGGGCACCCGGCGGTAGTTGAACCCGCACATCGACCGTACCCCCGCGGCCTGGGCGGTGGCCGCGGCAGCGGTCATCTCCCGGGCCTCGGCCACCGTGTTGGCCAGCGGCTTCTCGCAGATGACGTGCTTGCCGGCGGCGAGCGCGGCGAGCGCGATCTCGGCGTGGCTGTCCCCCGGTGTGCAGATGTCGACCACGTCGATGTCGTCCGAGGCGACCAGGTCCCGCCAGTCGGTGCTGTACGCGTCCCAGCCGAGCCGGTCGGCCGCGGCGGCGACCTTCCCGGCGTCCCGGCCGCAGATCGTCGCCATCCGGACCCGCGCCGGCAACTCGAACACCCGGTTCACGGTGCGCCACGCCTGCGAGTGCGCCGCGCCCATGAACTCGTAGCCGACCATGCCGACCCGCAGTTCGCTGTGCTGTGTGGACAAGGTGGGTCTCCCCCCGTGTGTCAGAACCCGAGCTTGAGGTAGTTGCCCGCGTTCTCCTTGGTGATCGTCTCGGAGGCGAGCACGATCTCCTTGGGCACCTGGAGTTCCACCAGGTCGGACATGCCCTTGCCCTGGCCGATCAGGCGGGCCAGCGAGATGGCCGAGGAGGCCATCGACGGGCTGTAGGTGACGGTGGCCTTGAGCACCGTGTTGTCGGACTGGATGTCCTCCATTGCCTTCTTCGAGCCGGCGCCGCCGACCATGAAGAACTCCTTGCGGTTGGCCTGGTTGACCGCCGCGAGGACGCCGATGCCCTGGTCGTCGTCGTGGTTCCAGAGGGCGTCCATCTTCGGCAGTGCCTGGAACAGCCCGGTTGCGGCCTGCTGGCCGGAGTCGGCGGTGAACTCGGCCGGTCGGCGGTTGGCCACCTTCAGACCGTTCGCCGCGAGGGTGTCGGCGAAGCCCTTCGACCGCTCCTGGGTCAGCTCCAGCGAGTCGATGCCGGGGATCTCGCCGATGACCGGGTTGCTCACGCCCTTGGCCTTGAGCTGCTCGACGATGTACGTGGCCGCGGCCACGCCCATGCCGTAGTTGTCACCCTTGATCTGGAGCCGGTAGGCGCGGGCGTCCGGGAAGGCACGGTCCAGGTTGACCACCGGGATGCCGGACTTCATCGCCTCCAGGCCGAAGGCGTTGAGTTCCTTGCCGTCGTGCGGCAGCAGCACGATGACGTCGGGCTTCTGCGAGATCAGCGTGGACAGCGCCGCCCGCTGCGCCGCCGCGTCCGCGCCGGCCTCGACGGACTTGAACTCCACGTCCGAGTACGCCTGGGCCTGCGCCTTGGCGTTGTTGGTGATGGCGGCGATCCAGCCGTGGTCGGCGGCCGGGGCGGAGAAGCCGAGGACCACCTTCTTGCCCGGCTCGGCGTTGCCGCCGGTCGCGGCGGCCTTGGTCTGCGCGGCGGTGGGCTCGGTCTCGTTGCTGGTGCAGCCGGCGAGGAGCACGCCGGCGCCGACGGCGGCCCCGCCGAACAGCAACCGGCGGCGGGACAGGTCACGACTGTGCTGGGTCATGACGACCTCCAAAGTGACGGTGATGGGGCGAAAGAGGGTGTGCGGATCCCGGCCACCGTCGTCAGGTGGCCGCCGAGATGCGGTGTGTCGTGAGGAGGGCGGCGCGCCGCGCCGCGGCGGTCAGGCGGTGGTGGCCCGGTTGCGGCCGAAGAACTGGGTGAGGCTACGGAACTGCACCTGCTGGACCAGGACGGCCGCCACGATGATGCCGCCCTTGACCATGTTCTGGGCCTCGGTGGAGAGGCCGTTGATGGCGAAGAGGTTGGTGATCGTCGAGAAGATGATCACGCCGAGCAGGGAGCCGACGATCGTCCCCCGCCCGCCGCTGAGCAGCGTGCCACCGATGATCGCGGCGGCGATCGCGTCCAGCTCGTAGAGGTTGGCCATCGCCGCCTGGGCCGAGTTGGCCTGGGCGGTGAGCATGATGGCGGCGATGCCGCAGCACAGCCCGGACAGCGCGTACAGCAGCACGGTGTGCCGCCGGACGTTGATGCCGGCCAGGCGGGCCGCCTCCGGGTTGCCGCCGACCGCGACCGTACGCCGGCCGAAGGTGGTGCGGTTGAGCAGCACCCAGCCGGCCGCGACGACCGCGGCGAGGATGTAGACCAGCAGCGGGATGCCGAGCAGTTTGTTGGCGGCGATCCCGTTGATGAAGGTGTTGTTCGAGACCTGGGTCTGCTTGTCGGAGATCTCCGCGGCCAGACCGCGGGCCGCGACCAGCATCGCCAGCGTGGCGATGAACGGAACCAGCCGGCCGTACGAGATGAGCACCCCGTTGACCAGGCCGACGGCCAACCCGACGACCAGCGCCGAGAAGATCATGCCGCCGGCGCCGTAGCTCTGGGTGGCGACCGTGGTACACCAGACCCCGGCGAGCGCGACGATCGCGCCGACGGAGAGGTCGATGCCCCCACCGATGATCACGAAGGTCATCCCGACGGTCACCACGCCGACCACCGAGGCCAGCTTGAGGATGGTGAGGGTGTTGTCCCACACCCAGTCCGGGTTCGAGTAAAGGTCCGAGCGGGTGGCGGCGCCGATCACGACCAGCACCACCAGCACCGCGATCAGGCCGAGGTTGCGCTTCGCGCCCTCGCCGCCGTCGCCGTGCCACCAGGACAGCCGGCCCGGCGCGGCGGCCTTGTTGGTCACCGCCGCCGTCTCCGCCGGGTCGACCGGCGGGGACTGCGCCGGCAGCTCCGCCCGGCTCTCGGGCGTCGCGGTCTCGCTCATGCCGCCACCTCGCTCCGCTGTGTGCGCTCGTTCATGCGGGCGCGCCTTCCATCAGAGACCCCGCCATGACGAGGTCGAGCACGGTGTTCTCGTCCAGTTCGCCGGCCGGTGCCTCGCGCACCATCCGGCCCTCGCGCATGACCAGCACCCGGTCGGCCAGGCCGAGCACCTCGGGCACCTCGCTGGAGACCAGCAGCACCCCGACACCCTGCGCGGCCAGGTCGCGGATCACCCGGTAGAGCTCGGCCCGGGCGCCCACGTCCACCCCGCGGGTGGGTTCGTCGAGCAGCAGCAGCCGGGTGTCGCCGAGCAGCCAGCGCCCGACCACCACCTTCTGCTGGTTGCCGCCGGAGAGCGTGCGCACCGGGCGGCGTACGTCCCGGGGCCGGAGCTGGAGGCGGTCGGCGATCCGCTCCGCCTCGTCACGCTCGCGGCCGGCGTCGGTGAACCCGAGGCGGGCGTACCGGCTGAAGGTGGCCAGCGTGACGTTGCGGTGGATCGGCTCGCCGAGCAGCAGCGCCTGGCTCTTGCGCTCCTCGGGCGCCATCCCCATGCCGGCCCGGACGGCCGCTCCGACGCTGCCCGGGCGCAGCGCCCGGCCGTCCACGTGGACGGTGCCGGTCTCCGCGCGGCGGGCGCCGAAGATGGTCTCCAGCAGCTCGGACCGGCCGGAGCCGACCAGCCCGGCGATGCCGACGATCTCGCCGGCCCGCACGCGCAGGGAGACGTCGGCGAACTCGCCCGCGCGGCCGAGCCCGTCGACCCGCAGCAGTTCCGCGCCGGTGTCGGTGCCGGCCGGGCGGTCCGGGAAGACGTACTCGATGGTGCGGCCGGTCATCTTCGAGACCAGGTCGCGGGTCGGGGTCTCGCGGGCCGGCAGGTTCGCCGCCGTGGTCCGGCCGTCCTTGAGTACGGTCACCCGGTCGCCGATCTCGCGGATCTCCTCCAACCGGTGCGAGATGTAGATGACCGCGATGCCCTGCGCGGTGAGCTCCCGGATGATCCGGAACAGGTTGCCCACCTCGTCGTGGGCCAGCACCGCGCTCGGCTCGTCCATGATGATCAGTCGCGCCTCGTGGGAGAGCGCCCGGGCCATGCTGACCACCTGCTTGCCGGCGGCCGGCAGGGCGCGGACCATCCGGCCGGGCGGGATCTCGCCGTGGCCGAGCCGGCTCAGGATCTCCCGGGTCCGGCGGGCCATCTGCCCGCGCCGGACGAAGCCGAGCCGGCGCGGCTCGTGCCCGAGGAAGGCGTTCTCCGCCACCGACAGGTCCTCGACCAGGTCGAGTTCCTGGTAGATGGTGGCGATCCCGGCGCGCATGGCGGCCTGCGGGTCGGCGAAGGCGGCGGGCTGGCCGCGCCACTCGACGTGCCCCGAGTCCGGCCGGTGCACCCCGGCGAGCACCTTGATCAGGGTGGACTTGCCGGCGCCGTTCTGCCCGAGCAGGCAGTGCACCTCGCCGGCCCGCACCTCCAGCTGCACCCCGTCCAGCGCCCGTACGCCGGGGAAGGTCTTCACCACGTCGGTGAGGCGCAGGACCACCTCGCCCGCGACGGTGTCGGCGGGCGGGGTGACCAGCGGAGCCGTCCCGCCCTCGGCCGCACTCACCGGGCCACCTCAGTTCGCGACTGCGGGGCTCGCAGACCCGGCTCACTCCTCGCGCTCACCGGGCCACCTCAGTTCGCGACTGCGGGGCTCGCAGACCCGGCTCACTCCTCGCGCTCACGATGCCTCCCCGAAGGCGACGTCGCTTGCCAGCACCGCGGCGCCGGCGACGCCGGCGCGGGGGCCCAGCTCGGACAGGACGACCGGCAGGTTGCCGGTGGCCAGTGGCAGCGACCGGCGGTAGACCACGCTGCGGATCTCGGCGAGCAGGATGTGGCCGAGCTGGGCCAGTCCGCCGCCGATCACGATCATCGAGGGGTTGGTGAAGCTGACCAGGCCGGCCAGCACCTGGCCGACCCGCCGGCCGCCGTCGCGGATCAGCTGGATGCAGGTGACGTCGCCCTCGACCGCACTCTCGGCGACGTCCCGGGCGGTGACCACGCCCCGGGCGGCGAGCCGTTCGGCGAGCGCCGGGGAGGTGCCGGCCCGGGCGGCGGCGACGGCCTCGCGGGCCAGGGCGGCCCCGCTGAACACCGCCTCCAGGCAGCCGACGTTGCCGCAGGAGCAGACCGCGCCGTGCGCGTCGACCTGGATGTGGCCGATGTCGCCGGCGCAGCCGTCGGTGCCCCGGTAGACCTCGCCGCTGAGGTAGATCCCGCACCCTATGCCGGTGCCGATCTTGACGAACAGGAAGTCGTCGATCGAGTGGGCGACCCCGCCGTGCCGTTCCCCGATCGCCATGATGTTGACGTCGTTGTCGACCACCGCCGGGCAGCCGTGTTCGCGGGTGAGCAGCTCACGGACGGGGAACCGGTCCCAGCCGGGCATGATGGGCGGCGAGACGGGCACCCCGTCGCGGAAGCTCACCGGCCCGGGAACGCCCACGCCGACGCCGTCCAGCTTCTCGTACGCCCCGTCCACCCGGGCCTTGTGCAGCAGCTCGTTGACCCGGTGCAGGATCACCTTCGGTCCGGAGCGGATGTCGGCCGGCTCGGCGTACGCGGCGACCGGCTCCAGCCGGCCGTTGACCACCTCGACGTCGATCGAGCTGGCGCCGAGGTCGACGGCGGCGAAGCGCAACCGGGGGTCCAGCTCGACCAGGGTCGAGCGGCGCCCGCCCCGGGAGGCGGCCAGTCCCGCCTCGGCCACCAGGCCCAGTCCCACCAGCCGCTCCAGCTCGGCCAGCAGCCGGGGCCGGGGCATCTGGAGGCGGTCACCCAGCTCGGCCCGGGACGCCGGCCCCGCGTCGCGGAGCAGCCGCAACAGCCGTAGGTGCAGGGGTTCTACCGTCCGCACGGGATCCACCTCCGCGTCGGTGTTCACATCGATGTGACGTCGATGTGTTGTGTCCGACACAGTAGGAGCCTTCCGTGCCTCCTGTCCATAGCTTCGGTCAATCCGCCGCCAACTTTTGTCCGTTAGGACAAAAGCTATAAGTGGATCAAGAAAAGGTCGACCCCGTCGCGCCGGACGCGACGGGGTCGACCTGGGGCCTGCCGGAAGGGGCTAGCGCTCCCCGGCGGCGTTGCGCTTCTTCTTGAGCTTGCGGTCGTCGCGCAGCTCGACGTAGGGCTCCTCCTCCGGCGAGTGACCGGCCGAGATGGCCCGGCCGCGCTCCAGCTCCGCGTCGAACTCGGCGCCGAGCAGGATGGCGATGTTGCTCAGCCACAGCCAGACCAGGAAGATGATCACGCCGGCCAGCGCGCCGTAGGTCTTGTTGTAGGATGCGAAGTTGCTGACGTACAGGGCGAAGAGGCCGGAGATCACCAGCCAGATCACCACGGCCAGCACCCCGCCCGGGCTCACCCAGCGGAAGCCGCCGTGCCGGGCGTTCGGCGAGGCCCAGTAGAGGATCGCGAACATCAGGCTGACCAGGAGCAGCAGCACCGGCCACTTGGCGATGTTCCACACCGTCACTGCGGTGGAGCCCAACCCGATCGCGCTCCCGACCTGCTCGGCGAGGCCGCCGGTGAAGACCACGATCACCGCGCAGGCCAGCAGCATCACGCCGATCACGGCGGTCACCGCGAGCCGGATCGGCAGCGTCTTCCAGATCGGCCGCCCCTCGGGCACGTCGTAGATGGTGTTCGAGGCGCGCATGAAGGCGGCGATGTAGCCGGAGGCGGACCAGAAGGCCACGAGCAGACCGACGATCGCGGCGATGCTGGCCAGCCCGCCCGAGGCGCCCGCCTGCTCGATGGCGCCCTCGATGATCTTCCGGATGTTCTCCTCCGGCACCGCCTGGTTGACGGTGTCCTTGACTCCCTGGGTGGCGCGGTCGCCGAGCAGGCCGAGCAGGGAGATCAGCACCAGCAGCCCGGGGAAGATGGAGAGCACCCCGTAGTAGGTCAGCGCGGCGGCCAAGTCGGTGAGGCTGTCGTCCTGGAACTCCTTGACGGTGCGCTTCAGGGCCGCCACCCAGCCGGAGCCGGGCAGCTCGGCCGGGCTGTCCGGGCCCTCGTCGGGGCCGACCGGCCGGCTGCCGCGCGGGTTACGGCCCCCCGGGTCGCTCGAACGGGACCCGGCCGCGGTCGCGGTGTTCTGGTCGTCGCGGTCGCGCCCGGCCCGGGCGGACGTGTCGTCGGAGGCCATCGCCCCTCCTCGTGGTCAACGGTTGTCACCCCCGACATGCCCCGGGAAAGGCAGCCGTTAACCCTTTACTTGTAGAGCAGGCCCACCATCCGCCGGGACGCCACGGCCAGCCCGAGCCCGGTCAGCGCCAGCAGGTAGAGCAGGTCCAGCAGCCACAGCCAACCGGACCCGCCGACACAGATGTCCCGGATCAGGTGCACCGAGCGGTAGAGCGGGGTCACCTCCACCACCCAGCGCAGCAGCGCAGGGTAGTCCTCGGCCGGCACGAAGGTGCCCGAGAAGAGGAAGAGGGTGAACTGCGCCGAGCCCATCAGGTCGAAGTCCTGCCAGCTGCGCATGAAGGTCGCCAGCGCCATGCCGATAGCGCCGAAGGTGAAGCCGACCAGCACCGCCGCCGGGAACGCCAACAACGCCCGCCCCACGGAGGTCAGGTCCATCGCCACCATCACCGCGAGGAACGCCGCCGAGTAGGCCGAGCCGCGCACCATCGCCCACCCCAGCTCCCCGAGCGCGATCTCGAAGGGCCGCACCGGGGTGGCGATGATCCCGTCGTAGAGCTTGAGGTACTTCATCTTGCCGAAGAAGTTGAAGGTGGTTTCGGCCAGCGCCCCCGTCATCGCCGAGGAGGCGAGCATGGCCGGGGCGACGAACGCGGCGTACTCCACCACCCGGCCGTCGGGCAGGGTGAGCCCGTCGATCAGCTGGCCCACCCCGACCCCGATGGAGAACAGGTAGAGCACCGGCTCGACGAACCCGGAGAGCAGCAGCAGCCAGTAGACCGACTTGAGCGCCGCCACGTTGCGCTCGACCACCGCGGCCGACCGGCGCGACGTGCCGGAGACGTCGAGCAGCCGGGGCAGGACGAGAGTGACCACGCGAGCCTCCTAGACCACGAGCCGGCGACGGAAGAGCCGGGCGGCCAACAGCCAGCCGCCCAGCGCCCAGGCCGCGAGGTAGAGCAGGTGGCCGGCGACCGACCACTGCGGGGCCACGCCGAGCGTCGCCGCCCGGCACAGGTCGACGGCGTGCCAGAGCGGCGTCGCGTACGCCAGCCAGCGCAGCACGCCGGGCAGCGACTCGACCGGGAAGAAGATCCCGGCGAAGAGCGTCATCGGGATCACCGCGAACCGGAACAGCATGGCCAGCCAGCTGTCGCTGTCCACCACCGCCGCGTAGGCGAAGGTCGGCGCGGCGACCGCCAGGCAGAGCAGCGCCACCACCGGCAGGGTGGCCACCGCCCAGCCCGAACGCAGCGCCCCGAACAGCGCCGTCACCAGCAGGAACGCGACGCTGGCGGTGAGCGCCCGGAACAGCACGAAGGCCAGGTGGCCGGCGAGGATGTCGCGGATCCGCAGCGGTGCCGCGCTCTGCGCGGAGTAGGTCTTGATCCACTGGAAGTTGCTGAACACCGGCCAGGTCGACTCGCCGATGGCCACCTGGAGCGCGGTCGAGGCCAGCAGCCCGGGCACGATCCAGTCGAGGTACCGCACCCCGTCGACGCCCTGGTCGACATACGCGCCCACGCCCAGGCCGAAGCCGACCACGGTCAGCGTCGGCAGCAGGAAGGACGAGAAGACCCCGGCGCGCCAGGTGCGGCGGTAGCCGGTCAGGTAGTGCGCCAGCACCGCCAGCGCCGGCACCCTCGGCAACGCCGGCCGGGCCCGCTCCCGCGCCGGTTGCGCCACGCTCACCCGATCACCCCCGTCGCCGCCGTTCACCACGGCCTTCCTACCCCGGGGGTACGACAGGCCGGGGCCACCCTACGACCGGCGCCCGCCCGTGTCGTGCCAGTTTCCGCGCCGGCCCCGGAGTGCGGGGTGAGCGCGGCGAGGTGACGTCCTCCAGGCTGGCCGCTTCGGAGCGACAGGTGGCGTGGTGGGCGAGCTACCGCCGGGCGACGCCTGAGACGAACGTCCGCCAGGCGGCGGGGTCGAAGCTCAGCGCCGGACCGCCCGGATCCTTGGAATCGCGTACGGCCACCACGCCGGGCAGGTTGTCGGCCACCTCTACGCAGTTGCCGCCCTGGCCGTTGCTACGACTGCTCTTGCGCCACTGGGCGCCGGTCAGATCCATGTCTCCGCCACTTCCGCCATCAAGTCAAGGGACTGCTGCTGCGATAGTGCCTCACCACGGATCGACTCCCACACCTCGACCATCTGCCGCACGTACTCGGCGCGGTCGATCACCTGCCCGTGGAGTTGCCCCTCCTGGTAAACGACATCCTCTCCCTGCGACGAGGTGGCGATCACGAAGGGACCGTTGATCCCAGGGTACGCACCGGCAGTCAGCGGCACGATCTGGATCCGAACCCTAGGCAGGGTCGAGCCGAGCTTCATCAGGTGTTGCGACTGCTCGCGCATCACCTCCGGCCCGCCGACGCGGCGGCGGAGCACGTGCTCGTCGACGACGGCGGTGAGCAGCGGGGGTCGGTCGCGGGTGAGCAGCGCCTGGCGGTCCAGCCGGGTCGCCACCTGCTGCTCGATCTCGTCCGGCGCGAACAGTCCGCCGCCGGCCAGCAGCGCTCGGGCGTAGCCCTCGGTCTGCAACAGGCCGGGCACGCACAGCGGCTCGAACGTGCGTAGCGCTGTGGCCTCCTGCTCGATGCCGGCCCAGTCGCGGAACCACGGCACCACGGTCTCGCGGCTGATCCGTCGCTGGATGCGCTCGAACCGCCCGTCCGCCCCGAACACGGTGTCGCACCGGCGGGCGAAGTCGAGGCTCGGCCGACGCTCGCAGGTCTCCACCTTGGCGACCAGGGCGCCCGAATAGCTCAGCGCCTCGGCCAGCGCGGTCTGGGACATGCCACTGGTGGCCCGGGCGAGCCGCAGTTCCTCCGCGAAGTGGTCCAGCATGGACGAGCGTTCCACGGACAGCCTCCGTACATCCTCGTACCGCCTGGGACCGGCCGCCATACGCCCTGGTCGTCGGCGCGCGGGATCTCCCACCGTAGTCGGGTCCTCACCAGACTGTCACGCAGCGGAACCGCTCACGGGATCAGACGGCGGGCGGAACCAGGCCGGGGGCGCCCGGCGACAACGAGGTCCCGGGCGCCCCCTTCCCAGCTCGACGGAGGCTGACCGCATGCGACTCAGGTTCTGGCGCTGCCGGCGCCCGACGCCACCCGCGACGCTCCCCCGGCGTACGCCCAACGCACGCCCGGCGTGGGCGACCGCGCCGACGGAGGTCTTCCCGACCGATGGCCCGGGACGCCCGGGGCGGCTGACCCGCGCCCAGGAATGGCGGGCGAACGGCGGCCACTGGCTGCCATCGCCGCGCCGGGCCGGGGAGGGCACCCCCTGATGCCGCGCTACCGCCCGCACGTCGCGGCGCGCCCGTCGTGGCGCTGCCGGGTCTGCGGCGCCGCGTGGCCCTGCTCCCCGGCCCGGCTGGCGCTGCTCGGCGAGTACCGCGAGAACCGGACGGGCCTGCTGATCTACCTTGCCACGCTGATGCACGAGGCCATGACCGACCTCGCCGTGCTGAACGGGCAGGACGCGCCGGAGGGGATGGCCGAACGTTTCCTGACCTGGGCAAGGGCGCGTTGACCAGCACGGCCGATCGGCTCAGCCCGGCCAGTGCCGGCGCGCACATCGCCACGCCGAGCGGCCGCAGCGACAGGTCGCCCCCGCAGCGGGACGAGAACCTCGTGGTCCCGGGCGGGCAGCTCCGCACCCGGCTGGTTTGCTGGTGGCCGGCTGCTGCGGAGTTGGCCGGCGGTGTAGACCATTTCGACGATGCCAAGCGTGTGAGACATGACCAAGGAAGTCGCCGATCCGGCGTCGAGCAGCGCCAGCTATGCGAGTTCGTCGCGGAAGCGTGGCCCCGTCACCTGCAGTTCGCCACGTTGCTCATCGGTGACCGGCAACGGGCTGAGGATCTGCTGCAGGAATGTCTGGTCAAGCTGTATGTCCGCTGGCGGAAGGTCGGTCACGGCGATCCGCACGCATGCCTGCGCCGGATGCTGATCAACGGCAACGTCAGCTGGTGGCGGCGTTTCCGTCGGGAAACGCTGACGGCGGAACCGCCCGACCGGGTCGACCCGCACGGGGGGTTGCACGGGGCACGCCAGGACCTACGCGATGCCCTGATGACGCTGTCGCGTCAACAGCGGGCGGTGATCGTGCTGCGGTACTACGTCGACCTGACTGAGCGGCAGGTGGCTGCCGAGCTGGGTACTCGGACTACGGGCTCGACGTCGACGTCGAGGTCCCTCCCGTTTCAGCTGACCGGGTCAAATAGCTCAGCTCAGGCTCCGGTTCCGGCCAGCCACCGCGGCAACCCCCGTCGGCAGGACGGGGTTGCCGCGGTCATCGCTTCGCGCGAGGAACCCGCTGATCAGTCGACCAGGGTGCGGCCGGTGAGGTGCAGGAAGACGTCCTCCAGGCTGCTGCGCCGGACCAGGACGCTGGCCGGCGTCAGGCCACGCGCCTCCACCTGGCCGACGGCGGCGTCCCCGTCGGTGACGTAGAGCAGGATCCGGTCGGGCAGCACCTCGACCCGCTCCCCCAGCCCGTCGAGCTTGCCGGCGAACGTCTCCTGCGACTCGGCCGCGAAGCGCAGCTCCACCACCTCGCGGGTGGAGTGCCGCTGGATCAGCGCCCGGGGCGAGCCCTCGGCGACGATCCGCCCGCCGTCCATCACCACGAGGCGGTCGCAGAGCTGCTCGGCCTCGTCCATGTAGTGGGTGGTCAGCACCAGCGTCACCCCCTGCTGCTTGAGCCGGAACAGCCGCTCCCAGACCAGGTGCCGGGCCTGCGGGTCGAGCCCGGTGGTCGGCTCGTCGAGCAGCACGATCTCGGGCTCGTTGACCAGCGCGCGGGCGATGGTCAGCCGGCGCTTCATGCCGCCGGAGAGCGGCTCGACCTTGCTGTCGGCCCGCTCGGTGAGCTGCACGAAGTCGAGCAGCTCGGCGGCGCGCGCCCGGGCCACCGCGCGGGGCACGCCGAAGTAGCGGGCGTAGGTGGTGAGGTTCTCCCGGACGGTCAGCTCGGGGTCGAGGTTGTCGAGCTGGGGGCAGACGCCGAGCCGCGCCCGGATGGCGGGGCCGTCGCGCACCGGGTCCATGCCGAGGATGCGCAGCTCGCCGCCGCTGGGCGGGGAGATGCAGCCGATCATGCGCATGGTGGAGGACTTGCCGGCGCCGTTCGGCCCGAGGAAGCCGAACGCCTCGCCGGGGCGCACCTCGACGTCGATGCCGTCGACGGCGGTGAAGTCGCCGAACCGCTTCACCAGCCCCCGAGCCTGGATGAGTGGTTGAGCAGTGGTCACCGGCCGACCCTACCGGCGACGTCCGACACCCTCGACGGGTTTCCGGGCCCGCCACAGCCGGCTCGGAGCCGACAACGCAGAGTAGTTGACAATACAGACAGTCACCGCGCGGTGCGCTCCCGTGCAACGAACCGTCGGACCGTCAACGCGGCCATCAGTGGGGCGATGCGGGCCATACTGGACAGGTCCTTTTCGGACGCACCCCGACCACCGGCGCCTGTCAACAGTTCAGCTCAATCAATTTGTTAAATCCTCCTTTACTCAGATTCCGCTGCGTGATTGAAATAGATCGCCATTACCGACCGCAATGATAATCGGCAATGTTCCATGGCGTGGATAATTGGCGTATCGTGCCCCCTCGTGTCGTCCGTACGCTTCTCCGACGGTCCCGCCCCGCAGGCGCCGCCTCCCGGCTCCAAGGGGGCGGGAGCCGCCCTCAAGGACGCTCCGGCGCCCCTTCCGCCGCAGGTCACGGCAGGCGCACCACCCCGCGCCGCGGTGCCGGACACCCGCGAACTCGCCGCGCAATTCGAGGACGAGAAACCGGGGCGCTCGCTCACCGGCCCGGTCCGCATTCTGGTCACCGGCACGACGGTGGGGATCGCGCTGCTGGCACTTGTCCAGGTCTTTCAACCACTTCCGCAGGGCAGCAAGTACTACCTGATCGTTTTCCTGGCCGGCGTGCTGCCGACGGTGTTCCTGGCGTACCCGGCGGGCCTTTCGATCCCCTGGCGGCCGGGCCGCACAGCCGCCTCCGTCGACGGGCCGGACGCGGCCGGGCCGACCCGGTCGGACTGGCTGCTGGCCGCCGCGGCCCTGGTCGCCTGCCTCTACCCGGTGCTGCCGTTCACCGTCGGCGGCGGGGGCGGCGGGTACGACGCCTTCCTCGACCGGCAGGGCCTGCTCGTCGGGCTCGACGTCGCGATGGGCACCGTGCTGCTGCTCCTCCTGCTGGAGGCCTGCCGGCGCACCACCGGCTGGATCCTGCCCGCCGTCTGCCTGCTGTTCCTGGCCTACGGCTACTACGGCGGGCTGCTGCCGCAGTCCTGGCCGGTGGCGCACGCCGGGCTCGACTTCGGCCAGCTCGTGGACGCGTTCTACAACTCCGACAGCGGGTTCTACGGCACCCCGCTCGACGTCGCGGCCTCGTACATCGTGCTGTTCACCATCTACGGCGCGGTGCTGGACCTCTCCGGGGCCGGGCGGTTCTTCGTGGAACTCTCCGCCGCCGCCTTCCGGCGCTCCCGGACGGCCGCCGGGCGCACGGCGGTCGCCTCCGGCTTCCTGCTCGGCACGGTCTCCGGATCGGGCGCGGCGACGACGGTCAGCATCGGCGCGGTGACCTGGCCGGTGCTGCGCCGGGCCGGCTACCCGGCCGAGCGCGCCGGCGGGATGCTCGCCGCCGCCGGCGTCGGGGCGATCCTGTCCCCGCCCACCCTCGGCGCGGCCGCCTTCATCATCGCCGAGTACCTGGGCGTGTCGTACCTCCAGGTGCTGGGCTGGGCGACCATCCCGACGGTGCTGTACTACCTCGGCATCCTGCTCGCGGTCGAGATCGACGCCCGGCGCTCGGGCGTTCGCCCGGTGGTCGTCCACACCGACTCGCCCTGGCGGCTGCTGGGCCGCTTCGGCTACCACTTCCTGTCCCTGCTGGTGATCACCGGCCTGCTCGCCCTGGGCGTCTCGGCGACGAAGGCGGTGGTGGGGGCGACCGTGCTGGCCGCCGCGCTGTCCTTCCTGGACCGTCGGCACCGGCTCACCCCGGCCCGGCTGGTCGAGGCGCTGGGCACCGGCGCGCGCGGGGTGCTCGCGGTGAGCGCGGTCTGCGCCGCGGCCGGCATCATCACGGCGACCACCACCAAGACCGGGCTCGGCCCGCAGGCGGCGGCACTGCTGATCTCCGGCGCGCAGGCGGTCTCGTCCGACCCGGCCGTGGTGCTGGCGCTCACCGCCGTGCTGGCCGCCGTCGCGCTCAGCCTGCTCGGGCTGGCGGTGCCGGTCACCGCCTCGTTCGTGATCGGCTGGGTGATCATCGGCCCGGCCCTGCTGGACCTGGGCGTCGCCGCGCCCGCCGCGGCGATGTTCGTCTTCTACTTCGCGGTCCTGTCCGAGGTCTCCCCGCCGACCGCGCTCGCCGCGGTGGCCGCCGCCGCGGTCACCGGCGGCCGGCTGGTGCCGACCATGTGGCAGACCCTGCGGTACGCCCTGCCGGCCTACCTGATCCCGATCGCCTTCGTGATCACCCCGGCCGGTCTGGGGCTGCTCGGGATCGGCGGGCCGCAGCGGGTCGCCGTGGCCGCGGTGATCTCCGCGCTCAGCGTCGCCGTGCTCGCCGTGGCGGCGGGCGGCTGGCTGCCCGGCGTCGGCCCGGCCGGCGTACCGGAACGGATCCTCGGCGCGCTCGCCGGGCTGACGCTGCTCTGGCTCGAACCCGTACCCGTCACGGTCGGCGCGGTCCTGGCCGCCGCCGTGGTGGCGGGTGTCCTCGTACGACGCGGCTCCGCCAACCGGACCGGCGAGCCGTCGGCAACACCACCGGTGAACCATGGGGAGGAAAACAGTGAGACGGATCAACGTGCGGCTGGCCGCGGGAGTGGGGGCACTCGCCCTCGTCGCGAGCGGCGCCGCCGGCTGCGGGGGCAAACAGGACGGCGCGGCGAAGGACGACGCCGCCAGCGAGATCACCTGCAAGGTCACTGACAGCACCCGCGTCGGCATCGCCACCGGTAACGCCACCGGCGTGTACTACGTGGTCGGCAACGCCCTCGCCGGCCAGCTCTCCACGACGACCGACGGCAAGCTGACCGGCACCGCCGCCGAGACCGGCGCCTCGGTGCAGAACATCGAGCAGCTCGTCGGCGGCCAGTACGACGTCGCGTTCTCGCTCTTCGACACCGCCGTCAACGCGGTGCAGGGCAAGGGCAGTTTCACCTCGCCGCAGCCGGTGCAGGCGCTGGCCCGGATCTACGACAACTACACCCAGGTGATCGTGCGGGCCGATGCCGGCATCGGCTCGGTCGCCGACATGAAGGGCAAGAAGATCTCCACCGGCTCCCCCAAGTCCGGCACCGAGGTCATCGCCAACCGCCTGCTCACCGCCGCCGGTCTCGACCCGGCCAAGGACATCCAGGCGCAGCGGCTCGACCTGGCCAAGACCGTGGAGGGGGTCAAGGACGGCAGCATCGACGGCTTCTTCTGGTCCGGCGGGGTACCGACCGGCGGGGTCACCGACCTGTTCACCACGGCCGGCGACAAGGTGAAGTTCCTGGACATCGCCCCGCTGCTGCCCAAGATGACCGAGCTGAACCCCGCGTACCAGGCCGGGACGATCCGCGCGGACGTCTACAAGACGGCGACGGACACCCCGACCATCGTGGTGCCCAACGTGCTGCTGGTCCGCAAGGACCTCAACGCCAACGTCGCCTGCGCCGTCGCGCGGACCGTCTTCGACAAGAAGGACGCGCTGGCCCAGGCCAACCCGGCCGCCAAGGGCATCAACCTGGACAACGCCCGCAAGACCGACCCCGTACCGCTGCACCGCGGGGCGGCCAAGGCCCTGCAGGACCTCGGCGCGAGCTGACCGACGGCGCCGGGTCCGGGCCACCGCCCGGGCCCGGCGTCCCCGACCATTCCCGGGAGACCCGCGTGCCGCTCCCCCGCCCCGCCCGCGTACGCCGGCACAACCGGCCGGCGGACCACACCGGCCGACTCTGGTCGGTCCGCACCCAACTGCTCGCACCGATCCTGGTCGCCACCGTCGGCCTGGTCGTGCTGGGCGCCACCCAGACCAGCACCGCGCTGGACGCCTCCGTCGACGCCGACCGGGCCCGGGTCCTCGCCGGCACCGCCACCGCCACCGTGCGCCTGGTGCACGAGCTGGAGCGGGAACTCGGCGAGACGGCCGCCCTGCGCCAGCGGGGTGGCTCCACCGGCCGGCCGCTGGTGGACGCCCAGCGGCTGCGGGTGGACACCGCCGTCGATCGGTTCCGCGCCGCCAGCCGGGACGCCCGCCGGGCCGCACCGGACCTCGGGCGGGTGCTCGACACCGCCGACGACCAGCTCCACCAGCTCGACCCCGCCCGCCGGTCGGCGCCCACGTCGGAGGGGGCCGACCCCACCTACGTGGCACTGGTCGAGTCGCTGCTCACCGTCGCCGACGCGCTGCCCGCGCAGCTGCGCGACACCGAGCTGGCCAACGCCGCCCGGGAGGTGGCGGCGGTCGCCAGCCAGGAACACCTGGCCGCGCTGGAACGCGACCTGCTCCGGACGGTCTTCGTCCGCGGCGAGCTGGCCCAGGGCGAACTGGTCCGACTCGGCCAGCTGCGGGGCGCCCGGGAACAGCGTCAGGCCGAGTTTTCCCGGATCGCCGACTCCGACGCCGAGGCCGCGTACGCCCGGCTGGTCGCCGGCGCCGACGTGGCGACCGCCCAGCGGATGCGGGACACCGCCGTCAAGGGCGAGACCCTCGCCGCCGCGCTGAAGGTCGACGGCGACGCCTGGTACGTGGCCCAGAGCGGCACGATCCGGCGCTTCAACCTGCTCGGCCGGGAGCTCTCCGAGGACCTGGACCAGCAGGCCGCCAGCCTGGCCCGGGACGCCCGCCGGCGGGCCCTGGTCACCGGCGGGGCCACCACCGCCGTCGCGGGGGCCTCGCTGCTGGCCGCCGCGCTGCTGGCCGTACGGACCAGCCGCCGGCTGCGCCGGCTGCGGGTGGCCGCGCTCACCGTGGCCAACTCGGAGCTGCCCGAGCGGATCACCGCGATCGCGGCCGGCGAGGGCAGGCCGGCCGAGGGCGAGGCGACCCGGCTGACCGAGGACATCCGGCAGGGGCGGGACGAGGTCGCGCAGGTGGCCGAGGCGTTCGACACGGTCAACCGGGCGGCGCTGCGACTCGCCGGCGAGCAGGCCGAGCTGCGGCTGGACGTGACCCGGATGGCCGAGGCGCTGGCCCGCCGGATCCGGACCCTGATCACCCGGCAGCTGCGCCTGCTCGACGACTTCGAACGCGACGAGACCGATCCGGACGCGCTGGCCCGGCTCTTCGCGCTGGACCATCTCGCCGCCCGGATGCGCCGCAACGGGGAGAACCTGCTGGTCCTCGCCGGTGGCGAGCCGGGGCGGGCGTACGAGGGGGAACACCTGCTCGCCGACGTGGTACGCGCGGCCTCCTCGGAGATCGAGGACTACACCCGGGTGGAGATCGACGTGCCGGCGGCCGCGGTGCACGGGTCGGCGGTGGGGTACCTGGTCCACCTCCTCGCCGAGCTGCTGGAGAACGCCACCAACTACTCGCCGCCGCACACCCCGGTGCAGGTCGACGGCCGGCGGACGGTCGACGGGCTCACCCTGCGCGTGCACGATCAGGGCATCGGCATCAGCGAGGGCCGGCTCGCCGCGATCAACAAGCGGCTGCTCGCCCCGGCGGTGCTCTCCAGCGCCGCGGCCGGCAGCATGGGCCTGCACGTGGTGGCCCACCTGGCCGCCCGGTACGGGATCCGGGTGCAGTTGCACAACACCGGCACCGGCACGGTGGCCCAGGTCGAGGTGCCCGAGTCGGCGCTCGTCCGGGTGGAGACGGTGTCCCGGCGTCCCGCTCCCGTCCGCCAGCCCGCCTCGACGGCGGCCTGGTTCCGGGCCGGGGCCGGTGCGCCGGCCCTGGCGACGACCGTGCCCAACCCGACGCCCGCGCCCCGGCTGACGCCGGCGTACGGCGGCAGCCTGTTCCGGCCGGACCCGACCGACGTCCACCACGCGCCGACGGTGAGGTTGCCGGTGGTCGCCCCCGGTACCGGGGTCGCGGCCCCGCCCCGGCCGCCGGTGCTCCGGGCCGCCGTGGCGCCCCCGCCCGGCGCCGCCCACCCGTCGACCGGGCCGGCGGCCTCCGGCGCCGGGCTGCCCCGCCGGACCCGCGGCGGTCAGCTCCCGACGCTGCCGAACACCGCGCCGGCCCGGCCGGCGGAGGACCTGCTCGACCCGGAGGTGGTGCGGGCCCGACTGTCCGCGCTCGCCGAGGGGGTGGCCAGCGCGATGCGACGTAACCAGCAGACGAGACCCAACGGGAGACACCGATGACCACACCCGTGAGCGCCGGCCTGGACTGGCTCCTGGCGAACTTCGCCGAGCAGGTGCCGGACGTGTCGCACGCCGTAGCCGTCTCCGAGGACGGGCTGCGCCTGGCCTCCTCACCGCACCTCTCCCCCGACCAGGTGGACCAGCTCGCCGCCGTGATCAGCGGCCTGGCCAGCCTGACCGTCGGCGCCGCGCGGCTGATGGCGGCCGGCCGCGTACGCCAGCAGATCGTGGACATGGACGGCGGGGTGATGCTGGTGATGGCGGTCGGCGAGCGGGCCCTGCTCGGGGTGCTCGCCGCGCCGGGCTGCGACCTGGGTCAGATCGGTTTCGAGACCGCGACCCTGGTGCAGCGGGTGGCGGAGGCGCTGGAACCGGCGGTCCGGGCGTGACCCGCCGGCCACCGCCCTGGCTGGCCGCCCTGCTGGTGACGCTGCTGGTGGCGGGCTGCGGGCAGCCGGCCGCGCCGCCGCAGGCCTGGCACGGCGGCCGGATCTTCCTCGCCACCGGCAACACCACCGGCGTGTACTACCAGCTCGGCGGCGGCTACGCCGACGTGATCAGCCGCCACCTGCCCGGGTACGAGGCGCGGGCCGAGCCGACCGGCGCCTCGGTGGAGAACGTCACCCGGCTGGCCAGCGGCGACATGGAGATCGCCTTCAGCCTCGCCGACACCGCGGCCGACGCGGTCACCGGGCAGGGCGCCTTCGTCGGGCAACCCCAACCGGTGCGGGCGCTGGCCCGGGTCTACAGCAACTACACCCACGTGATCGTGCGGGCCGACGCCAAGGTGAAGGACTTCGCCGGGCTGCGCGGGAAGCGGGTCTCCACGGGTTCGCCGAAGTCCGGCACGGACATCATCGCCGGGCGGCTGCTGACCGCCGCCGGGATGGACCCGGACCGGGACGTGGACCGGTTCACCCTGTCCCTGCCGGAGACGGTCAAGCGGATGCGGGCCGGCACGCTGGACGCGATGTTCTTCTCCGGTGGCCTGCCCACCCCGGGCATCGCCGACCTGCTCTCCAGCGCGCCGGGCACGTTCACGCTGCTGCCGATCGCCGACCTGATCGAGCCGCTCAACGCCCGGTACGGCTCGGTGTACACCACCGCCGAGCTGCCGAAGGACGCCTACCGCACGCCGTCCGGCACGCCGACGGTCACGGTGTCGAACATGATCCTGGTCAGCGCCGACATGCCGGACGAGCTGGCGTACGACCTGACCCGGCTGCTCTTCGCCTACCAGGGCGACCTGATCGGGGTGCACCCGGAGGCGGGCAACTTCACCCGGCAGAGCGCGTCCAGCACCGACCCGATCCCGCTGCATCCGGGCGCGGCGCGGTTCTACCAGGGCGGGTGAGCCGGTTCAGGCGTCGGCGGGGGCGGTCGCGGCGCGGGCGGCGGCCACCAGCCGGTCGGTCTCCGCCAGCACGGCCTCGTCGTCGGCGGGGGTGCCCGGGTCGAAGCGCACGGTCCAGCTCAGCCCGTCCACACCGGCCACCCGCCGGGCCGCGACCCGCCCGGCGCCGCCGGGCACCGGGTGGTGCGCGGTGTACGCCACCGACCGGGTGACCCGGGCCCGCACCTGGTGCGGCAGCTCGCCCGGGTCGACCAGCAGGTAGGTCTCGGCTGGGCAGTCCGCCACCACCTGGTAGCCGTCGCGCTCGGTGACCCGCTCGGCCGGGGTGACGGTCAGCTCGTGTCCGGACCACACCGCCTTGAGGATGTCGTGCCAGCCCAGCCGGTGCGGGCGGCCGGGCAGCCAGAGCCCGAGGTTGCTGGCCACCACCACGCCGTCGCCCTCGCCGTTGCCGGCGGCCGCCCAGGCGAGCACCCGTTCGTCGTCGGCGAGCGGGGGCCGGGCGGCGGGCGGCAGCTTCGGCTTGCGGCTGAACAGTCCCATCACAGTCCTCCCGCGGCCTGCTCGCGCAGCGCCCGCGCGTGCTGCTCCAGCGAGAGCAGTTCCCCGAAGAGGGCGAAGTACTCGTCCTTGTTGTTCACCGGGTTGACCCGCTGGATCTTGGATTTGAGGTCCCGGATCCGGGCGGTGACCGAGCCCCACTGCAACCGGGCCATGGTGATCGAGACGTACCGGGGGTCGGGTTCGCCGTCGATGCGCAGCGGCTCCACGGCCAGTTCGCCGACGAGCGCCCGGGCGGCCAGGTCCTCGCAGGCGTCGCGGACCGACTCGATCCAGACCGCGCCGCCGGTGGCCGCCGCGGCCCCGCCCGCCGCGGCGATCGCCGCGCGGACCGCCGCGTGCACCGGGTGCCGGTACTCCGGGGCCTCGACCGCGTCGAACATCGGCCCGGCCAGCACCGGCTCCTGCAGGGCCAGCTTCAACGCCTCGCGCTCGACCATCGACTGCGGGCTGTCCACCGCCGGCACGGGCGCCGCCGTCGACCGGTTCGAGGCGGGCGAGCCTCGCTCGGCGGTCGGGGTGGCGTCGGCGGCGAGCACCGCGCGCTGCACCGGCTCGATCTCCATGCCGAGGTCACCCGCGAGCTTGCGGACGTACTCGGGGCGCTTCTCCCGGTCCTTGATCTTTGCGACCAGCGGCGCGGCCCGGCGCATCGCCTCCACCCGGCCGTCGACGGTGTCCAGGTCGTACCGGTTGATCACGTGGCGCAGCGCGAAGTCGACCAGCGGCTCGCGGCGGGCGACCAGGTCGCGCACGGCCAGGTCGCCCTTGGCCAAGCGCAGCTCGCACGGGTCCATGTTGTCCGGGCTGACCGCGATGAAGGTACGCCCGACGAAGCGCTGGTCGTCCTCGAAGGCGCGCAGCGCGGCCTTCTGGCCGGCGGCGTCCCCGTCGAAGGTGAAGATGATCTCGCCGGCGACCGCGTCGGTGTCCAGCAGGAGCCGGCGCAGCACCGCGATGTGATCGCCGCCGAACGCCGTGCCGCAGGTCGCCACGGCCGTCGGCACGTCGGCGAGGTGACAGGCCATCACGTCGGTGTAGCCCTCGACGACGACCACCTTGCCCTGCTTGGCGATCTCCCGCTTGGCCTGGTCGATGCCGTAGAGGACGTGCGACTTCTTGTAGATCGGCGTCTCGGGGGTGTTGAGGTATTTCGGGCCGTCGTCGTCGTCGAAGAGCTTGCGGGCGCCGAAACCGATCACGTCGCCGGTGATGTCCCGGATCGGCCACATCAGCCGGCGGCGGAACCGGTCGATCAGCGTCCCGGAGCGCGACGGGCGGGACAGGCCGCCGGTGACCAGCTCGTCGTGGCTGAAGCCCTGCTGGCGCAGGTGCTTGGTGAGCAGGTCCCAGGCGTCCGGGGCGAAACCGCAGCCGTACCGCTGGGCGGCGGCCCGGTCGAAGCCCCGCTGCGCCAGGAACTCCCGGGCCGGCCGGGCGGCGGCCGTGGTGAGCTGGGCCTGGTAGAACTCGACGGCGGCGGCGTGCGCGGCCACCAGCCGCTGCTTCTGCCCCTGCTGGGGCCGGGGGCGCGGGGCGGCGTTGTCGCCCTCGACGTAGCGCAGCTGGATGCCGACGCGGGCGGCGAGCCGCTCGACGGACTCGATGAAGCTGAGGTGCTCGGCGTCCATCAGGAACTTGATGGCGTCGCCGCCGGCCCCGCAGCCGAAGCAGTACCAGACGTTGCGGGCGGGCGAGACGTTGAACGACGGGCTCTTCTCGTCGTGGAACGGGCAGAGGCCCTTGAGGTTGCCGCCGCCGGCGGACTTGAGGGTCACCGTGTCGGAGATGACCTCGGCGATCGAGGTGCGTTCCCGGACCAGCGCGATGTCCTCGTCCCGGATCCGCCCAGCCATCTGCCACCCCCTCGGCGTACATCCTGCCCTGCCGGACCGACGATCCGCCGACGGGGGCAGGGGCGTGTGGCGAACGACGCCGGCAGGGGTGGTGTCACCGTGGGGGGCGGTGGAACCACCGGGTCACCGGTGGCGGATCCTCCTCCTCGTACGACCGGGCGGCCCGCATCGCGGCGACCAGGCCGTAGCGGCGCGGCCTGGCCACGGGCGGGTTGACCGTCGGGTCCCGCGCCAGGTCGCGCAGCAGGGCCACGGCGAGCCCGAGCATCACCACCACGAACGGCAGCGCGACCAGGATCGTCGCCTGTTGCAGGGCGGCCAGGCCACCGGCGAGCAGCAGCGCGGCGGCGACCGCGCCGATCAGCACGCCCCAGAGCACCACCACGCCCCGGTGCGGCCGTAGCGCGCCCCGCGAGCTGAGCGAGCCCAGCACCAGCGCCGCCGAGTCGGCGCCGGTGACGAAGAAGAGCGCGACCAGGACCATCGCCAGCACCGTGGTCAGCGCCGCCAGCGGCAGTGCCTGGAGCAGGCCGAAGAGGGCCTTCTCGGTGCTCGCCGAGACATCGGCGACGAGGTCCCGGGTGCCGGTGGTCTGCACCCGCAGGGCGGTGCCGCCCATGATGGCGAACCAGATCACGCTGGCCCCGCTGGGCACCAGCAGCACCCCGGTGACAAACTGCCGGATGGTGCGCCCCTTGGAGATGCGAGCGATGAAGATGCCGACGAACGGCGCCCAGGAGATCCACCACGCCCAGTAGAAAATGGTCCACGCGCCGAGCCAGGCCGGATCGGAGAAGGCCCCGGTCCGGGTGGACATGATCGTCAGGCGGCTGAGGTAGTCACCGACCGAGGCGGGCAGCACCTCCAGGGTGTAGATGGTCGGCCCGGCCACGAAGACGAAGACCATCAGCCCGACGGCGAGCACCACGTTGGTGGTCGAGAGCCACTTGATGCCCTTGTGCAGCCCGGTGAAGGCGGAGACCACGAAGGCGGCGGTGAGCGCGGCGATGACCACCAGCTCGATCGCGATGCTGTCGGGCACCGCGGTCGCGCTCTCCAGGCCGGCGGCCACCTGGAGCGCCCCCAGGCCCAGGCTGGTCGCCGAGCCGAAGACGGTGGCGAAGACCGCCAGCAGGTCGACCGCCTGTCCGACCCGCCCGTACGACCGCGCGCCCAGCAGCGGTTCGAAGGCGGCGGAGATGCGGCTGCCCCGCTTCTTCCGAAACGTCGAGTACGCCAGCGCCAGCGCCGCGATGGCGTAGATCCCCCACGGGTGCAGGGTCCAGTGGAACAGGGTGTACTGCATCGCCACCTCGGCGGCGGCCGGAGTCTGCGGTTCGACGCCGGCGGCCGGTGGCGGTGCGGCGTAGTGCTGGATGGGCTCGGCCACGGCATAGAAGACCAGGCCGATGCCCATGCCGGTGCTGAACATCATCGACACCCAGGCCACTGTGCTGAACTCCGGCTCGTCGTCGTCCGCGCCGAGTCGGATCCGGCCGAAGCGGGACGCCGCGATCACCACCGAGAGCACCAGGAAGGCGTCCGCGGCGACCACGAAGAACCAGCCGAACGTGTTGATCGCCCAGGCCAGCCCGGCGGCGCCGAACCCGGCCAGCGAGCCGCCTCCGAACACGCCCCAGGCGACCACCGCCAGCACCCCGGCGACGCCCAGCACGAGCACCACCGGGTCGATCCGCCCCGCCGGCCCGGCCTCCGGCGCCGACTCCCCCGCCCGCTCCGCCATGGTCACATGGTGCCGCCGACGAACCTCCTGAAAAGCCGCATACCCCCACGGTTCACCCGCGCCGACCGGGAGTTCCCGCGCTCGCGGAGCCATCGCGGCCCCGAGAACAACCCGGGGGTACGAGGTCGGCGGGGCGCGGTCGGGTCAGCCGACCGGGGCGATCTCTTCGGCCTCGACCTGGCGGTTCCAGTCCGCCTTGGTGGACCGCCAGCCCTCGTCGTCCATGCCCCGACGCCAGTAGCCGGAGATGGAGAGCGCCTCGCGGGGCACCCCGCGCTCGACGCGCAGCAGCCGGCGCAGCGCCTTGACGAAGGTCGCCTCGCCGTGCACGAACGCGTGTACCCGGCCGGGCGGGAACTCCAGCGCCCGGACCGCCTCGACCAGCGCCTCGCCGACCGGCCGGGAGCCCCGGTGCAGCCAGGTCAGCGCCACCGCGCCGGGGCTGAGCAGCCGCTGCTCGTCGGCCGGCCCGTCGACCTCGACGAAGACGGCGGCCGGGGCGCCGAGCGGCAGCCGCTCCAGCGCCGCGCCGATCGCCGGCAGCGCGCTCTCGTCGCCCACCAGCAGGTGCCAGTCCGCCGTCGGGTCGGGCGCGTACGCCCCGCCGGGGCCGACGAAGAGCACCTCGTCGCCGGGGCGCAGCCGGGCCGCCCAGGGCCCGGCCAGCCCCTCGTCGCCGTGGTGCACCACGTCCACGGTGAGTTCGCCGGCCAGCGGGTCCCAGGCGCGCACGGTGTACGCGCGCAGCCGGGGCCACTGGTGGCGGGGCAGGTCACGACGGATCGCGGCCAGGTCCAGCGGCCGGGGGTGATCGACACCCGGCGCCGGGAAGACGATCTTGATGTAGTGGTCGGTGTACTCCCCGACCGGCAGCCCGGCCAGCTCCTCCCCGCCCAGGACCAGGCGGATCAGGTGCGGGGTGGGCCGCTCGGTCCGCAGGACCCGGGCGGACGTGACCTTCTTGGGGCGCTCCGTCATGTCACTTAGGCTAACCTAAGTCGTCGCGGGGCCCCCGGTCGGGAGCACGACCCGTACGCCGGACCAGCCGGTCGTGCCAGGCCACCGCCGCCGGGTCGGTGAGCGACGCCACCTGGTCGACCACCACCCGCAGCCGGGCGGCGTCGTCCGGGGCGGCCCGCCACAGCGGCGCGAAGACCGGGTCGAGCGCGTCCGGCGCCCGGTCGCCCAGCACGCCGACCAGCTCGGCCAGGACCTCCCGCTGCCGGTCGTACCGGGCGCCGACCCCCGGGCGGTTCATCACGTAGCGCCAGGCGATCCCCTTCAGCAGCGCGCACTGGGCCCGGACCCGGCGGGGCACCACCAGGTCGGCGGCGTACCGGCGGTGCGGGCCTGGGCCGAAACGCTCCCGGGTGGCGGTCACCGCGGCGGAGACGAACCGGCCGGTCAGCACGCTGGCGGTGGCCTTCAGCGCGACCTGCGCGCGATGGCTGCCGTCGTACCCGGCGAGCGCGGCGAGCTCCGGCTCGTCGAGCAGGTCGACCAGCACCTCGCCCAGGTCGGCCGGGGACTCGCCGGAGTAGACGGCGGCCACGTCGACGCAGAGGGCGGCCCGCTCGCCCGGGTCGTCGAGCAGGGGCCGCAGCGAGAGGTACCCGCCGTGGATGCCGTCCTCCACGTCGTGCACCGAGTAGGCGACGTCGTCGGCCCAGTCCATCACCTGGGCCTCCAGGCAGCGCCGCGCGCCGCCGGGCGGGCCGCCGCCGTCCCCGGCGGGTACGCCCTCGCGCAGCCAGTCGAAGACCGGCCGGTCGTCGTCGTACACCCCGAACTTGCGCAGTCCCGGCTGCCGGGGCCACGGGTACTTGCCGACCGCGTCGAGCGAGGCCCGGGTGAGGTTGAGCCCGGCGGGTACGTCGTCCGGGCCGACCACCTTGGCCTCCAGCCGGGTCAGCACGCGCAGCGTCTGGGCGTTGCCCTCGAACCCGCCGCAGGGCGCGGCGAGCCGGTCGAGGGCGTCCTCGCCGTTGTGCCCGAAGGGCGGGTGGCCGAGGTCGTGCGCGAGCCCGGCGGTGTCCACCACGTCCGGGTCGCAGCCCAGCCGGGCGCCCATCTCGCGGGCGATCTGGGCCACCTCCAGCGAGTGCGTCAGCCGGGTACGCAGGAAGTCGTCGGTGCCGGCGACGTGCACCTGGGTCTTGGCGGCCAGCCGCCGGAAGGCCGCCGAGTGCAGCACCCGGGCCCGGTCCCGCTCGTACGGCGACCGGCCGTAGCCGGTGTCCTTGGGCGCCTCGTCGACCCGACGCCGCGCGTCGGACGCGTCCCACGGCCCGGCCGGGTCGGCGTCACGCACCCCTCAGCCCTGCTGTCGCAGCACGCAGAACTCGTTGCCCTCCGGGTCGGCGAGCACCGTCCAGGAGGCGTCGCCCTGGCCGACGTCGACGTGCCGGGCCCCCATGTCGACCAGTCGCTCGACCTCGGCCTCCTGGTCGGCCGGGCGCAGGTCGAGGTGGAGCCGGTTCTTGGTCTCCTTGCCGTCGGCGACCGGGACGAAGACGATGCCGGGCAGCCGGTCGCGCGACTGGCGGATCTCCACCTCGTCCGGCTTCTCCGCGATCACCTGGTAGCCCAGCGCCTCGGCCCACCAGTGGGCCAGCCGGGACGGGTCCCGGGCGTCGACGGTCAAGCTCTCCCAGACGCTGGTCATGCGGCCACCCTTCGCCGGTCGTACGCAACTGCTCGCGGGAGCCCAGGTTACGCCCGGGTGGCCCGCGGGGCGCGCCGGCGAACATCGCCTGGCGGGTCCGCAACCGCCGATCAGACGACAGTTGTCGACCGATTGCCGACCGTCACGGGATCGCGGGCGCGGCGTGGCCTTCGGTAACGTGCCGGGAGCGGTACGTGACACCGACGACCGAACGCGACGAACGGGGGACGCTCGTGCACGTTGACACGGTGATGGACACGGAGCTGCGGAGGCTGCGCCGACGCCGCCCCGAGGTGGCCGGCACGGTGCTGGGCGGCCGCGACGGGATGCTCATCTCCAGCGACCTGCCGACCACCGACGCGACCCACCTGGCCGCCCTCGCCGCGGTGAGTTTCGGGGTGGGCCACCAGGTCGCCCACACGGTGCGCGGCGGCGGCTTCCGGGAGTCGGTGGTGCACACGGCCACCGGCTCCGTGGTCACCTATCCGGCCGGGCGGCACGCGCTGCTCACCCTGGTCACCGGCGCGGGTGCCGACCTGGAGGCGCTGCACACCGAGGCGCGGGCGGTGGCCGAGCGGGCCGGCTCGGCGTTCGACTCGCAGCGGGTGGCGGTGGGCGCGACGCCCGTGCCGCAGGTGCACCGCGCGCTCGCCGGGCGTACCCCGCTGCCGGCGCTGGCCAGGCGGCGGCCCGGATCGACCTGGCGGCGCCCGCCGCTGTAGGGGCCGGCCCGCCGCGACGCAGCACACCCACCGACGACGACGGCGGCTCCGGGGCACCCGGAGCCGCCGTCGGTCGTGCGGTCAGCGGCTGTCGGAACCGTGGGTCTCGACGGCCGCGCGGCCGGCCTCCAGGCGGGCCACCGGCACCCGGAACGGGGAGCAGGAGACGTAGTCCAGGCCCACCTCGTGGAAGAAGTGCACCGAGTCGGGGTCGCCGCCGTGCTCGCCGCAGACGCCGAGCTTCAGCTCCGGCCGGGCCGCCCGGCCCTCCTCCGCGGCGATCCGGACCAGCCGGCCCACCCCGTCCCGGTCGATGGACTCGAACGGTGAGATGCCGAAGATGCCCAGCTCCAGGTAGCGCCAGAAGAACGCGCCCTCGACGTCGTCGCGGGAGAAGCCCCAGGCCATCTGGGTCAGGTCGTTGGTGCCGAAGGAGAAGAACTGCGCCGCCTCGGCGATCTGCCCGGCGGTCAGCGCCGCCCGGGGCACCTCGATCATGGTGCCGATCAGCACCTCGACGCCGCTGTCCCCGACCACCTCGGCGATGATCTTCTCGGCCTCGGCGCGTACCGTCTCCAGCTCCTGCACCGCGCCGACCAGCGGCACCATGATCTCCGGCTTGGCCACCGCGCCGGCGCGGGTGACCGCGACGGCGGCCTCCGCGATGGCCCGGACCTGCATCGCGAACAGGCCCGGGATGACCAGGCCGAGGCGCACACCGCGCAGGCCCAGCATCGGGTTCTCCTCGTGCATCCGCCGGACGGCGGCGAGCAGCGCCTCCTCCTTGGCGACGTCCTCGCCGCGCTCCTGCGCGACGGCGACGTTGACCGCGAGCTGCTCCAGCGGGGGCAGGAACTCGTGCAGCGGCGGATCGATCAGCCGCACGGTGACCGGCAGACCGTCCATCTCGCGGAAGATCTCCTTGAAGTCGTCGCGCTGCAAGGGCAGCAGCGCGGCGAGCGCCGACTCCCGCTCGTCGTCGGTGCGGGCCAGGATCAGCCGCTCGACCAGCTCCCGCCGGTCGCCGAGGAACATGTGCTCGGTGCGGCACAGGCCGATGCCCTGGGCGCCGAAGCGCCGCGCCCGGGCCGCGTCCGCCCCGGTGTCGGCGTTCGTCCGGACCGCCAGCCGCCGCTTGGCGTCGGCGTGGCTCATGATCCGGTGTACGGCCCGGACCAGCGGGTTGTCGACGTGCTCCGGCTCGAGGCTGCCCTCGAAGTACTGCACCACCTCGGACGGCATGACCGGGACCTCGCCGAGGTAGACCTTGCCGGTGGTGCCGTCGATGGAGACGATGTCGCCCTCGTTGACGGTCTGCCCGGCCACGGTGAACCGCTTCGCCGGCACGTTCACGTCGATCTCGTCGGCGCCGGAGACGCAGGTCTTACCCATGCCCCGGGCCACCACGGCGGCGTGGCTGGTCTTGCCGCCCCGCGAGGTGAGGATGCCCTGGGCGGCGATCATGCCGTTCAGGTCGTCCGGGTTGGTCTCCCGGCGGACCAGGATCACCGACTCCCCCTCGGCGGCCAGCTCGACCGCCCGGGCGGAGGTGAAGACCACCTTGCCGGAGGCGGCGCCTGGTGAGGCGCCGATGCCCTTGGCGACCGGCTGGAACTCGTGGTCGAGCCGGAACCGGGGGAACATCAGCTGCGCCAGCTGCGCGCCGTTGACCCGGTGCAGCGCCTCGTCCAGGTCGATCAGGCCCTCGTCGACGAGCTGCCCGGCGATGACGAACGCGGCGGCGGCGGTGCGCTTGCCGACCCGGGTCTGCAGCATCCAGAGCTTGCCGCGCTCGATGGTGAACTCGATGTCGCAGAGGTCCTTGTAGTGCCCCTCCAGCCGGGCCATGAACGCGAGCAGCTCGTCGTAGGACTTCTTGTCGAGCTGCTCCAGCTCCTGCAGCGGCACGGTGTTGCGGATACCGGCGACGACGTCCTCGCCCTGGGCGTTGGCCAGGTAGTCGCCGTAGATGCCCTGGGCGCCGCTGCCCGGGTCGCGGGTGAAGGCGACGCCGGTGCCGGAGTCGGGGCCGAGGTTGCCGAAGACCATGGAGACCACGTTGACCGCGGTGCCGAGGTCGGCCGGGATGCGCTCCTGGCGGCGGTAGACCACGGCCCGCTCGGCGTTCCACGACTCGAAGACCGCACGGATGGCCAGGTCGAGCTGCTCGCGCGGCTCCTGCGGGAACTCCCGGCCGGTGTGCTTGACGAAGATTCTCTTGTACGCGTCGACCAGCCCGCGCAGGTCGTCGGCGTCGAGGTCGAGGTCGTTGGTGGTGCCCTTGGCGCGCTTGGCCTCGTCCAGGGCGTGCTCGAACTCCTCGCCCGGCACCTCACAGACGGTCTTGCCGAACATCTGGATCAGCCGGCGGTACGAGTCCCAGGCGAACCGGTCGTTGCCGCCGGCCTGGGCGGAGAGCCCGACCACGCTGCGGTCGTTGAGGCCGACGTTGAGGACGGTCTCCATCATGCCGGGCATGGAGAACTTCGCGCCGGAGCGTACGGACACCAGCAGCGGGTCGTCCGGGTCGCCGAGGCGGCGGCCCATCTCGCGTTCCAGGGCCTCCAGGTGGGTGGCGATCTGACCGGCCAGCCCGGCGGGTTCCTCGCCGGTGGCCAGGTACGCCTTGCACGCCTCGGTGGTGATGATGAACCCGGGCGGGACCGGCAGCCCGAGATTGGTCATCTCGGCGAGGTTGGCCCCTTTGCCACCGAGCAGGTCCTTGAGGTCCTTGTTGCCCTCGGCGAAGTCGTAGACGTACTTGTGATCGACCGTCTCTTGCGCTGCCACCAGAGCCTCCCACGCGCGCCGGAATTGACACTTAACGAAGGTTCAGCTGCCTCATACCCCGGGGCGAGCCACCGGTAATCCCGGGCCAGCACCGATCGGTGGGCGAAGGTTAAGCGAACATCGGGTGGCCTGGGACCGTTCGGTGACAATAGGCACAGCTATCACGACTATCCGCGTTCGTGGGGGTTTCTGGGAACGCTTCCACGCGCAGGATCACGCAATTCCGAGTCTCCTCGTACTCTTGACGGCACCGGTTCTGCTGAACCTGACCTTTGCCATATCCGCCGCAAATACACCCCCGGAGCCGCCGCCGTGCCGCCCACCCCCGCCACCAGCCCGGAGACCGGCGCCGCCGCCAGCGCCGGGGCCGACCGGGAACCGCTGGGTCAGGTCGACCTGTCCGCCCACCGGCCGGCCGCCGCCGAACTGTCCCGGGCCGCCGAGCTGACCGCCGGGGAGCTGCTGGCGCCGCCCGCACCGGTCCGACTGGGCGACGTGGTGCCGGCCCCGGAGCAGGTCCGGCCCGACCCGACGGCCGACTTCGCCCTCCCCGCCGACGCGGCCGTCCGGGTGGGCCCGGATCCGGACGCCCGGGACGTGGCCGAACAGCTCGCCGAGCTGCTGCGACCGGCCACCGGGTACCCGCTGCCGGTCGTGGTCGAGGCCACCGCGACCGGCGGCCCGCTGGTGCTCACCCTGGCCGCCGCGACGCCGCCCGCCGGCGTACCCCGCCCCCGGACCGCGCCCGAGGACGCGGCGGGCGTCGACGCGGGTGAGCTGGGCGTCGAGGGTTACCGCCTGGACGTCACCCCCACGGGGGTACGGATCAGCGCCGACACCGCCACGGGCCTGTTCCACGGGGTGCAGACGCTGCGGCAGCTCCTGCCGGCGGCGGTCGAGAGCCCGTCCCCGGTCGCCGCCCGCTGGGTGGTGCCCGGCGGCCTGCTCGTCGACCGGCCGCGCTTTCCGTACCGGGGCGCGATGCTCGACGTCTCCCGGCACTTCTTCGGCGTCGCCGACGTGCTGCGGGTGATCGACCACCTGGCCCGGTACAAGCTCAACCACCTGCACCTGCACCTCACCGACGACCAGGGCTGGCGGATCGCCGTCGACTCGTGGCCCGCACTGACCACCGTCGGCGGGGCCACCGAGGTCGGCGGCGGCCCGGGCGGTTTCTACACCGGCGCGGACTACCGGCGGATCGTCCGGTACGCCGCCCGCCGGCACGTCACCGTCGTCCCCGAGATCGACCTGCCCGGCCACACCAACGCGGCGCTGACCGCGTACCCCGAGCTGGCACCGGACCGGGTCGCGCCGCCGCCGTACACCGGCACCGAGGTCGGCTTCAGCTACGTCGACCCGGCAAGCGAGCGGACGTACGACTTCGTCGCCGACGTGCTCGGCGAGGTGGCCGCCATCACCCCCGGCCCGTGGCTGCACATCGGCGGCGACGAGGCGTTCAAGGTCAAGGGTGCCGCGTACACCGGCTTCGTGGAGCGCACCCAGCGGATCGTCGCCGGCACCGGCAAGACGGTCATCGGATGGCACCAGATCGCCCCGGCCGGGCACGCCGAGGGGCGGGTGCTCCAGTGGTGGGGCACCGACGGTGCGGACCCGGTCGTCGCCGAGGCGGTACGCCGGGGCGCCCGGCTGATCCTCTCCCCCGGCAACCACGCCTACCTGGACATGAAGTACGCCCCGGACACCCCGATCGGACACGACTGGGCCGGGCTGATCGACGTGCGGCGCGCGTACGACTGGGATCCCGGCACGCACGTCGCCGGCGTACCGGCCGACGCGGTGCTCGGCGTGGAGGCGCCGCTCTGGACCGAGTCGGTGACCACGCTGGCGGAGATCGAGTTCATGTTCCTCCCCCGGCTGCCCGCCATCGCCGAGCTGGGCTGGTCGCCCCGGACGACGCACGGCTGGGCCGGGTTCCGTGAGCGCCTCGCCGGCCACGGCCAGCGCTGGGCCACCGCCGGCATCGCCTTCCACCGTGCCCCGGAGATCCCCTGGCCGGCCGAACGGGACGGGGCCGACACCCCGCCCACCGCCCTCCCCACCCCACCCGCCACCCCGACCCCCACGGGCTGACACCTGACGCCGCGCCAAGGCCCGCATCGCCCGCTGATCAAGAGGTTTGCGTCTCTGGTGGGCGTGTTTCTGGCGCAAACTTCTTGATCAACGAGGCGCAGGGGGCCGGGTCGCCGGTCGGGGCCGGATGTCTGGTTTCGGGTGGGCGGTAGCTGCCCGGAACCAGAGGCGGAGGCGGCCCGGGCCGCCGGTTCAAGGCCGGGTGTCCGGTTCCTGCTGGGCGATATCTGCCTCGAGCAGGCCGTCTGGCCTGCGGTGTCGGGTGGGCGGGGCCGCCCGGGTGGCGGAATGGCCGATGGGGTGGGGTCGTTGTACATGGCGTACCTCCGGCGCTCCCCCGGCCGGACGGATCCCGGGACCGGCCCGATGGAATGCGCGGCCACCCGGGCCGGTTACATCCCCCGGACACCCGAGCAGGTCGCGCCGATCGCCGGGTCGATCCCCCTTCTGACTTGTCCCGCGGCACCGCGCCCCCTGTTGCGTGTGCCGCGTACCCCCGAACAGAGAGGCCGATCATGCGTACCGATCTGATCCGCAAGACCGCCCTGACCGCTGCCGGCCTCGCCTTCACCGGCGCCGTCGCCGGCCCGCTCGCCACCGCCAACACCGACTCGGCCACCACCGACAAGGGTGCCGCGTCGGCGAAGAACGACCGCAAGTCGCACGGCGAGCGTGAGCTGAGCATGCGCTACGAGGCCCAGCCGAACTTCTACTACTGCGGCCCCTCGGCCACCCGCAACGCCCTGTCTGTGCAGGGCAAGGACATCGACGTGGACGCCGTGGCCAAGGAGATGGGCACCACCGAGGCCGGCACCAACTCCATCAACGACATCACCCCGGTGCTGAACAAGGAGACCGGCAAGAAGGTCTACCGCAGCGTCGAGATCCGCGACAACAGTGCCGACCGCAAGCAGACCGAGAAGCTGCGCGCGGACGTCGTCCGCACCATCGACGACGGTCGGGCCGTGGTCGCCAACATCGCCGGCACCGCCACGGACACCGACGGCCTGACCCACTCCTTCGAGGGTGGCCACTACATCAGCGTCATCGGCTACCGCGACGGCGGGAACGTCGTCACGATCGCCGACTCGGCGAACGCCGACCAGATGTCCTACCGGATGAGCGTGGACAACCTGGCCGACTGGATCGCCACCCGCGGCTACGCCGCCACCGCCTGATCCACGGCACCACCGACAAGGGCCGGCCCCCACCCGGGGGCCGGCCCTTCGTCGTGTGCGCGTCCCGCCCGCTCGGCGGACCAGCGGCGGTCAGCCGCCGGAGTCGGCCAGCTCGGCGCCCTCGGGCACGGTGTCGTCGTCGCGGCTGGCCAGCCAGCCGTCGGGCAGGAAGACCTTGCCCGGGGAGTTGGTACGACCACGCGGCTGACCGAGGGTGGCCACCGGGAAGGGCTCCGTCGGGTCCAGCTTGCCGAGCAGGTCGTCGAGCTGCGCCAGGCTCTCGATCATCGCCAGCTCGCGGCGCAGCTCGCTGCCGACCGGGAAGCCCTTGAGGTACCAGGCGACGTGCTTGCGGAAGTCGGTGCAACCGTCCCGCTCGCCCCGGGCCGGGGTACGGCTGCCGGCGGTGAACTGGTCGACCAGCAGCTCGGCGTGGCGGCGCATGGTCTGCGCGACCTCGCCGAGGGTGGGCAGCCGCCGCTCGGGGCGACCGTCGAACGCGGCCTCCAGGTCGGCGAAGAGCCACGGCCGGCCCAGGCAGCCTCGGCCGATCACCACCCCGTCCACGCCGGTGTGCGCCACCATCCGCAGCGCGTCGTCGGCCTCCCAGATGTCGCCGTTGCCGAGCACCGGCACGTCGAGGGCCTGCTTCAAGGTGGCGATGGCGTCCCAGTCGGCGGTGCCCGAGTAGCGCTGTGCGGCCGTACGCCCGTGCAGGGCGACCGCCGCCACCCCGGCGTCCTGCGCGGCCAGCCCGGCCTCCACGTACGTCAGGTGGTCGTCGTCGATACCCTTGCGCATCTTGACGGTGACCGGCACCCCGGCCGGTGCGGCGGCGTCCACCGCGGCCCGGACCAGGCGGGCGAAGAGCCGCCGCCGCCACGGCAGCGCGGAGCCGCCACCCTTGCGGGTCACCTTGGGCACCGGGCAGCCGAAGTTCAGGTCGATGTGGTCGGCGAGGTTCTTCTCCACCACGATCCGCACCGCGGCGGCGGTGATCTCCGGATCGGTGCCGTAGAGCTGGAGGCTGCGCGGCCGCTCGTCCGCGCCGAAGGCGATCATGCGCAGCGTCTTCGGGTTCCGCTCGACCAGGGCGACAGTGGTGATCATCTCGCAGACGTAGATGCCGCCGCCCTGCTCCCGGCAGAGCTGCCGGAAGCCGACATTGGTGATGCCGGCCATCGGGGCGAGCACCACCGGCGGCCACACCTGGTGCGGCCCGAGGGTGAGCGGGCGGAGCGCGACGGACGGAGCGGGACTGGTCACGTACCCAAGAATCCCATGCCCGGCGCGGTGGCCCGGCCTCCGGTGGCCGGTCGCCGCCGCGATGGTGAGCGAACTCGCACCGCGACGGCGACCGGCGTCCGGGTCAGTACGTGCCGGGGCTGGACAGGATCAGGCCCGAGACGTCCACGATGACGGACGTGGCCGCGTTGACGTGGATCGCGAACGCCAGCCCGTTGCCGTTGTAGCTGCCGAGCTGCACCTCGACCAGGTTGGAGAGGATCTGGTTCGGCCCCCACCAGTTCAGCGACGAGGTCTGCGGCTTGGCAATCGACGAGCTGTACGCGGTCAGCACCCCGGCGGAGACGGTGCCCGCCACGGTGATGTTGACGTACGCGGCGGTCGCCTTCTGCGCCAGCGCCGGTGGGACGTTCTTCACCGTCAGGTGGATGATCTTGCCGGCGTTGAGCTTGCCCGAGGTCACGCCGGCGGTTCCGGCCAGGATGTTCGCGCTGTAGTTGGCGATGGACCGGGTGTCCAGGATCCGCTGCGGCGGGACGGCCATCGTCCGGTTCGCCCACCGCGAGGTGTTGACGTACGCCTTCGCGCCACCCTTGCCACCGATGACCATGTCGCCCCGGCTCGTCAGGGCCAACGAACCGGTGGCGATCTCCTGGGGCAGGTTCTCGTCGGTCGCCTGGTTGAGCCACAGCGCCGACCACCCCGGGGCGCCCCGAAGGGAGAGGGTCGGATTGCTCGCGGACCCGCCGATCAGCAGGGTCTCCGAGCCGGAGCCGTGGTTGACAGTGCCGAGGATCACCGGGTCACCGACGTCGGCGCTGGCCGGAGAGCCGACGACCGCTGCCGCCCCGACACCGGTGCCCACCGCGACGCCGGCCTTGATGACCCGACGGCGGGTGGGTGAGGAGGTCTCCTCGGTCATGCTGCTGGTCTCCTCGGTTCCGTGGTCACTCACCGGACCGCACCTCCCGGTCGCCGCGCTCCGCGTTGGTCTTGATCACGTCGGCGCGCACGCCGCCGGTCCCCGAGTCGGCCGTCAGGCCCTTCGGGTTGTTGACGACGGCCGACTCCGGGTGGAACACCAGCAGGCCGGTCACGTCGAGAATCACCGCGGTGGCGCTCTTCTGCACCCAGATCGCCACGGTGTCCGGGTAGTAGTCGCCGTTGGCGGTCGACCAGGCGCCGACCTGGGTGATCACGCCGTTGGAGAGCAGCTGGCCGGCGCCCCACCAGTTGATGGTGGAGGCACCCGGCGCGGCGCCCCGGCCGTAGACCGTGGCGAAGCCGCCCTTCTCGGTCTTGGCCACGGTGACGTTGCCGATCAGGCCGTCGCCGTAGTTGACGATGCCGTCGAGGTGGACCAGCAGCCAGGCGCCCGCGACCGCACGGCCCTGCGAGTCGATCTGGTTGGCGCCCTCCAGCAGCCGGGCCCGGCCGGCGGCGGAGCGGGTGTCCAGCACCCGGGTCGGCGGGATCGGCACCAGCATGGTCGCGTTCGCCGTGGTGAGGACCTCGTTGCGCACCGGCGCGCCGGTGGACGTCGTGGTGACGTGCGCCAGTCCCGCCGTGGTGGGATAGATCGATCCCCACGCCGGGTTGGTGACGTCCTGTCGCTTGAGGTGCAGCGACGCGCCGGTGTCGTTCTGCAGCACCAGCGTCGCGCCCGGGGCGTTGCTGTAGAGGACCGTCTCGTGGGAAGCCTGGTTCGCCAGCCCGATGGCGAGCGGATCACCGGTGGCGGCGGCCGCCGGGGTGGCGTTCGCCGCGGTGACGGCGGTGGCGGCGACCGCCGCGCCGCCGGTGACGGCGGCCCGCCGCAGCAGGGTACGCCGCGAGGCGGAGCGGTCGGGTTCGGACGAAGTCATCTCATTCCCCCGTGGGATGGGTTGGCGGTCTGCGACGGACGGCTGTCGAGGTGGGCCGGGAACGGCTGGGCCACCTACGCCCCACCGCCGAGCAGCACCTGGCTCGGGTGGCCGACCAGCAGGCTGGTCATGTCGACGATCGCGTGGGTCGGCGACGAGGTGGCCTGGAGGGTCAGCACGCTGCGGTACGCCCCGACGGCGCCCAGCTCGGTGAAGAGGAAGTTCGACAGGATGGTGCCGGCGGTCGCCCAGTTGACCGTGGACGCGGTGGGCTTGGTGCCGCTCCCCCACACGGTGAGCACGCCGGCGCCGGTCATCCCGACCACGGTGACGTTGCCCTTGATGGCGTAGCCGTCGCGGACGTACCGGTCGAGGGCGAGCACGATCGGCACGCCTGGCTGGAGCCGGCCCAGGGAGTCCAGCGACCCGGAGACGATGTTGCGCCGCAGGTTGGCGTCGCGGGTGTCGAGGATCCGGGTCGGCGGCACGGCGACCGAGGTGGTGGCCCACTCGCTGGTCCACGCCCAGCCGTTGGTGGGGTTGGCGTCGGTGCCCGCCCGGATGAACAGGTCGCCCTGGTCGTCGACCGCCAGGGTGCCGGCCTCGGAGTCGAGCACGTTCGGGTAGAGACCCGAGCTCGGCACCAGCCGCAGCGGCACGCCACCGGCCGCCTGCGCGCTGAGCGCCGAGCCGGCGGACGACGTCAAGGTCGTGGTCGCCGCGCCGGCGTCGTTCGTCGTACCCATGATCAGGTTTTCCCCCGGGGCCGCCTGGGCCGCGCCGGGCATGCCGACCGCGGCGGCGACACCGGCGCCGGCCGTGGTGGCGGCGACCGTGGCGGCGCGACGCAGCAGGCGCCGCCGCTTCGGGTCGTGGTCGTTGTCCTGTTGCGACGCCCGCGTCATGCACACACCCCCGTGATGAGATTCAACGCCGGGAATGCTCGCACGAGATCATGCCCGGCTCAACCACCGGGTGGGCGCAACCGCCGGCCGATGGGCCATCGACGACGACGGCCCCGCCCCCTGGTCGGGGCGGGGCCGTCGGGTGCCGGTTCAGCAGCCGGGCAGGCGCTCGATCAGGTAGCGCTCGACCTGGTCCAGGGCGATCCGCTCCTGGGCCATGGTGTCCCGGTTCCGCACGGTCACCGCGTCGTCGTCGAGGGTGTCGAAGTCGACGGTCACGCAGAACGGGGTGCCGATCTCGTCCTGCCGGCGGTAGCGGCGGCCGATGGCCTGCGAGTCGTCGAACTCCACCACCCAGCGCTTGCGCAGCTGCGCGGCGAGGCCCTTCGCCTTCGGGGAGAGCGCCTCGTTGCGGGACAGCGGCAGCACCGCCACCTTGACCGGTGCCAGCCGCGGGTCGAAGCGCATCACGGTGCGCTTGTCCACCCCGCCCTTGGTGTTCGGGGCCTCGTCCTCGTCGTACGCCTCCAGCAGGAACGCCAGCACCGCGCGGGTGAGACCGGCGGCCGGCTCGATGACGTACGGCATCCACCGCTCCTGCTTCGTCTGGTCGAAGTAGGACAGGTCGACGCCGGAGTGCTTGCTGTGCGTGGAGAGGTCGAAGTCGGTCCGGTTGGCGATGCCCTCCAGCTCGGCGAACTCGCTGCCGCCGAACTGGAACCGGTACTCGATGTCGACGGTGCGCTTCGAGTAGTGGGAGAGCTTCTCCTTGGGGTGCTCGTAGAAGCGCAGGTTCTCCGCCGACAGGCCCAGGTCGAGGTACCAGTTCCAGCGCTCCTGGAGCCAGTACTCGTGCCACTGCTCGTCGGTGCCCGGCTCGACGAAGAACTCCATCTCCATCTGCTCGAACTCGCGGGTACGGAAGATGAAGTTGCCCGGGGTGATCTCGTTGCGGAACGACTTGCCGGTCTGCGCGATGCCGAACGGCGGCTTCTTGCGGGCGACCGTCTCCACGTTCTTGTAGTTGACGAAGATGCCCTGGGCGGTCTCCGGGCGCAGGTAGTGCAGGCCCTCGTCGCTCTCCACCGGACCGAGGTAGGTCTTCATCAGGCCGTTGAACATCTTCGGCTCGGTGAAGGTGCCCTTGTTGCCGCAGTTCGGGCAGTTCAGCTCGGACAGCGAGGTCAGCGGCTTGCCGTGCTTCTCGGCGTACGCCTCCTCCAGGTGGTCGGCGCGGAACCGCTTGTGGCAGAACTGACACTCGGTGAGCGGGTCGACGAACTCGGCGATGTGGCCGGAGGCCTCCCACACCTTGCGGGCCAGGATGACCGCGGAGTCCAGGCCGACGACGTCGTCGCGCTGCTGGACCATGGTCTTCCACCACTGCCGGCGGACGTTCTCCTTGAGCTCCACGCCGAGCGGACCGTAGTCCCACGCCGACCGGGTGCCCCCGTAGATCTCGCTCGAGGGGAAGACGAAGCCTCGGCGCTTGGCGAGGCTGACGACGGCGTCGATACGGTCGGCTGGCATGTTTCCTCCTACGCCGGCTGGCGGTCGGCGGGGACGTGATGTGGACGGAACGAACAGTTCGGGACAACGGTACGACCAGCGGCGTCCCGAGCCCAGCAGAATACTCCGGGCGGCTCAGTTGACCCCGCAGACCTCCATGCCGCCGGTCTGCTGGTCCGGCGCGAGGGTGACCTGCTGGGTGTCCTGGAAGCCGCCGCTGTAGGTGACGTCCACCGGCACGGTGAGCGCGTTGGGGTCGACCTCGCCCACCCGGTAGGCGGCGACCGCCGGCTCGTCGGCCACCCGCTGGGCGAAGTCCGCCCGGGACTCGCGCCGCTGCTCCTGGTCGCAGAGCTTGTCGTAGGCCGCGCCGTACTCCTTGCGCACCAGCGCGCGGTAGTAGGCGTCGGTGACCGCGTGCCCCTGCTCCTCGATCGCCTGGGCGTTGCTGATGGTCAGGCCGACCAGGGCCGCCCCGCCTCCGCCGCAGCAGATCAGCAGGGCGAGCGCCCCGACGCCGAGACCCAGCCAGAGCCGCTTGCGGCCGCCCTCGGTGGGCGGCGCGGCGAACGGCGGGGCCACTCCCGGGCCGGGCGGCGGGGCCGGTACCTCCGGGTCGGCCGGCGGGGCGCCGTCCCGGCCGGGCGTCGCGGGGTACGGCGGTGGGGCTGCCGGGCCGGGTGCGGTCATGAGTGCAGGGTAGTGCCCAGTCTCTCAACGGTGCGGACGCGCGGCCCGATCACTGGTGGCCACCACGACCCCGCCGTCCGGGGCGGCGCTGGCCAGCGTCTCGTACGCGGACGGCTCGTCGAGCGACTCGGCGAGCAGCGGCACCGCGGCGATCTTGACGTCGAACCCGCCCAGCGCCCGCCGGTACGCCCCGACCGACTCCCACTCGGTGACCAGGCACCAGTGGGCCGGGTCGTCGAGCGCCCGCAGCAGTTCGCCGCGCAGGTAGCCGGGGCGGGCGGCGAGCGCGGCGAGGGCGGCGTGCGCCCGGGCGACGAAGTCGTCGACGACATCGACCTCGACCACGAACCGGTTGGTGACCAGCACCGGCGTCCTCCTCGTAGAGTCTGTGGGATGCAGCGTACGCAGAGCCCCCTGCTGGCCCGACTCTCCCGGGCCAACCCGACGTCGGTGTTCCTCGCCACCCTGGTGGTGGTGCTGGTGGCGTTCTTCGCACCCGGGCCGGTGGGCGGCGTGCTGCTGCTCGCGCTCGCCGCCGGGCTGAGCTGGCTGCTGGCGACCACCTGGCCGGTGCAGGCGCCGCAGACCCGGATGATCCGGCTGGTGATGCTGACCCTGCTGGTCGCGGTCGCGTTGACCAAGCTGCTGTGACATGCACTCATGCGTTTTTGACAATCATTTCCGTTGTCACGGACAGTTCATGACATGAACATCCGCTCCGCTCCGCGCGCCCTGGCCGCCGCCACCGCCCTGCTCGCCCTGGGCGGCGTCGCCGCCTGCTCGTCCGGCGGGGCGGGCGCCGATCCGCAGCGGGTCGACGTGGTGGCCGCCTTCTACCCGTTGCAGTTCCTCGCCGAGCGGATCGGCGGCGACGCGGTCGCCGTCAGCAACCTGGCCAAGCCGGGGGCCGAGCCGCACGACCTGGAGCTCAACCCACGCCAGGTCGGGCAGGTCAGCGAGGCGGAGCTGGTCGTCTACCTCAAGGGCTTCCAGCCGACCGTGGACGAGGCGGTGGACCAGAACGCCGCCGACCGCGCCTTCGACGTGGCGACCGTGCAGCCCCTGCTGACCGCCGCGGCCGGCGGCCACGAGCACGAGGGTGAGGCCGGTCACGCCGAGGAGCCCGGCGGCGGCCTCGACCCGCACCTCTGGCTGGACCCGACCCGGCTGGCCACCGTCGGCGACCAACTCGCCGAGCGGCTCGGCCGGGCCGACCCGGAGCGGGCCGCCGACTACACCGCCCGGGCCAGGGCGCTCCGCGGCGAGCTGGAGCAGCTCGACGCCGAGTTCGCCGCCGGGCTGAAGACCTGCCAGCGCCGGGAGATCGTGGTCAGCCACACCGCCTTCGGCTACCTGACCGAGCGCTACCAGCTCGAACAGGTCGGCATCACCGGCCTCACCCCCGACACCGAGCCCTCCCCGCAGCGCCTCGCCGAGGTCGCCGCCGAGGCCCGCGAGCACCGGGCCACCACGATCTTCTTCGAGACCCTGGTCAGCCCGAAGGTCGCCGAGACCATCGCGGCGGAGGTCGGCGCGAAGACCGCGGTGCTGGACCCGATCGAAGGGCTGTCGACCGACTCCGGCGGGGACTACCTTTCGGTGATGCGCACCAACCTGCAGACCCTGCGGACGGCGTTGAGCTGCTCGTGACCGCACCCGTCATCACCGTCACCCACGGGGCGGTCGGCTACGACGGCCGACCCGTGCTGCGGGACGTGTCGCTCACCGTCACCGCCGGCGAGGTGGTCGCCGTCCTGGGGGCCAACGGCTCCGGCAAGTCCACCCTGATCCGCGCCGTGCTCGGGCTGGTCCCCCTGGCCGCCGGCTCCGTCGCGCTCTTCGGCACCCCGCTGCGCCGGTTCCGGCAGTGGCGGCGCATCGGGTACGTCCCGCAGCGGCTCGGGGCCGGCGGCGGCGTACCGGCGACGGTGCGCGAGGTGGTCGCCTCCGGCCGGCTGGCCCGCCGGGGGGTGCTCCGCCCGCCGGGGCGGGCCGACCGGGAGGCGGTCGACGCGGCGCTGCGCGCCGTCGGGCTCGCCGACCGGGCCGCCGATCCGGTCGCCACCCTCTCCGGCGGCCAGCAGCAGCGCACCCTGATCGCCCGGGCCCTCGCCGGCCGGCCGGAGCTGCTGGTGCTCGACGAGCCCACCGCCGGGGTCGACGCGGCAAGCCAGGAGGCGTTCGCCACCGCGCTGCGCGACTTCGTCGCCGACGGCGGCACCGTGCTGCTCGTCGCCCACGAGCTGGGCCCGCTGCGACCGCTGATCAGCCGGGCGGTGGTGGTGCACCAGGGTGGGATCTGCCACGACGGCGCGGTGCCCGAGCCCGCCGGCCACCACGCGGAGCCCGACCACGACCACGTGCACCCGCACGGTCCCGACGAGCCCGCCGGGCTGTGGAGCAGCTGACCATGGAACTCTTCCAGTACCCCTACATGCAGCGCGCGCTGATCGGCGCCCTGGTCATCGGCCTGGCCGCCCCGGCGCTCGGCATCTACCTGGTGCAGCGGCGGCTGACCCTGATCGGCGACGGCATCGGCCACGTGGCGCTGACCGGTGTCGGCGCCGGGCTGCTGCTCAACCGCTCCCCGGTGCTGGTGGCGGTGGTCGTGGCGACCCTCGGCGCGATCACCATCGAGCTGGTCCGGGCGCGCGGACGCACCTCCGGCGACCTCGCGCTGGCACTGCTCTTCTACGGCGGCATCGCCGGTGGGGTGATGCTCGTCGGGCTCTCCGACGCCACCAGCGCCAACCTCAACGCGTACCTGTTCGGCTCGCTGACCACCATCTCGCCGCAGGACCTGATCACCATCGCGGTGCTCGGCGCGGCCATCCTGGTCACCATGCTGGCGCTGCGCCCGGCGCTCTTCGCGGTCTGCCACGACGAGGAGTACGCCCGGGTCGCCGGGCTGCCGGTCCGGACGTTGAACCTGCTGCTGGCGGTCGCCACCGCGGTCACCGTCACCATCGCCATGCGGGCGGTCGGGGTGCTGCTGATCAGCGCCCTGATGGTGGTGCCGGTGGCCACCGCGCAGCAGGTCACCCGGGGCTTCCGCAGCACCATGACGGCGGCCATGGCGCTCGGCCTCTTCGCGGCCGGGTCTGGGGTCTGGGTGGCGGCCACCGCCGACACCGCCCCGGGCGCCTCGGTGGTGCTGCTGGCGATCGCCTCGTTCCTGGTGGTCGCGCTCGCCGCCGCCGGCTGGCGGACGCTGCGCCGGCGGTCCACCCCGACCGGTACGCCGGCGCCCGAGCCGCACGAGGTCGTGCTCCGGTGACGCCGCCCCGGCAGCTGTCGGTGGTATTGGTTACCGTTGCAGGGTGACCGGCACGAACGGCTACGAGGCCTACGAGGGCGCGGGTGACCTGCTCCGCGCCCTGTCCGCCCCGATCCGGCTGGCGATCGTGAGCGAGCTGGCGCAGGGTGAACGGTGTGTGCACGAGCTGGTGGAGAAGCTCGGCGCCCCTCAGCCGCTGGTCTCCCAGCACCTGCGGGTGCTGCGCGGGGCGGGGGTGGTCCGCGGCTCGCGGCGCGGCCGCGAAATCGCGTACGCGCTGGTCGACGAGCACGTGGCGCACATCGTGGCGGACGCGGTGAGCCACGCCGGGGAGGGATCATGAGCGAGGGGGCGCTGCGGAACACGCGGCAGCGCACCGCGGTGAGCTCCCTGCTTGCCGAGGTGGAGGGCTTCCACAGCGCGCAGGAGCTGCACGCGATGCTCCGTGACCGGGGCGAGCGGGTCGGGCTGACCACCGTCTACCGCACCTTGCAGGGCCTCGCCGACGCGGGCGAGATCGACGTGATGCGCCCGCCCGGCGGGGAGCACCTCTACCGCCGGTGCAGCGAGGGGCACCACCACCACCTGGTCTGCCGGGCCTGCGGCCGCACCGTCGAGGTGGCCGGGCCGGCGGTGGAGACCTGGGCCGAGCGGGTCGCCGCCCAACACGGGTTCGCCGACGTCAGCCACACCCTGGAGATCTTCGGCACCTGCCCGAAGTGCGCCGCCTGACGGCGATTCAGGGGGTGCCCGCCGCGCCGCGTCGTGGCACGCTGTCCGGCGTGAAGATCTACGCCGATCGCTTCCCCGTCGCCCTCCGCCAGCTCCTCACCGACCTGCTCGTCGTCCTCTGGGTGTACGCGGCGATCCGCTTCGCCCTGTGGGTGCACGACCTGGTGCAGAAACTCGCCGTACCCGGACAGAAGCTGGAGGGGGCCGGCGGCGGCCTCGCCGACAACCTGGCCGAGGCCGGCGGCAAGGTCGGCCGGGTGCCGCTGGTCGGCGACGAGCTGACCGCCCCGTTCGAGCGGGCGGCCGAGGCGGCCCGCGGGGTCGCCGACGCCGGCCGGGACCAGCAGGAGCTGGTCGGCCAGCTCGCCCTGGCCCTCGCCATCGCCGTGCTGGTCTTCCCGATCGCCCTGGTGCTCTTCGGCTGGCTGCCGCTGCGGGTGCGCTGGATGCGCCGGGCCGCCGCGGCGAAGGCGCTCGCCACCGCCCCGGCCGGGCGGGACCTGCTGGCGCTGCGCGCTCTCGCCGGGCAGCCGCTGCGCAAGCTGACCAGGATCGATCCGGACGTGGCGGAGGCGTGGCGGCGGGGCGACGACGCCACCGTCGACGCACTCGCCGCACTGGAGCTGCGCCGCCTCGGGCTGCGGGGTGGCCGCTAGGGTGTGGCGGTGCTGTACTTCCTGATCGTCGTCGCCGTGCTGCTGCTCGGGTACGCCGCCGTCCTGGTGAGCTTCGTCCGCAAGGGTCGCAAGATCCCGCCGCAGGCGTACCTGGTGCTCGCCCTGCTCAACGGGCTGATCCTCGCGGCGGTGCTGGCCTGGGCCGTCGCCCGCTGACTTCAGCGACGGCCCAGCCCCTTGCTCAGCCGCCCTGTCGGGGGATCCGGCGGCGGACGTCCGGCGTGGTCGACGGGCCGGGTGACCAGCGCGCCACCCAGGGGGTGTCGGCCGGCGGGGTGAGCACGCCGGACTCCAGGGCGGCGTACCGGCCGGCGAGGATCCGCTTCGCCGCCGCGACGTCGACCGAGTCGGTGTTCTCCCACAGCGCGGTGAACAGCTGCTCCACCCGCACCCGGGCCTGCCGGCAGAACAGGTCGGCCAGCTCGACGTTCTCCGGGCGGGTGTCCCGCTCCGCGTACGCCCGCACGCAGACCGCGGACATCGCGAACAGCTCCGCGCCGATGTCCACCACCCGGCCGAGGAACGCCTGCTTGCGTTCCATCTTCCCCTGCCAGCGGGACATCGCGTAGAAGGTCGAGCGGGCCAGCTTGCGGGAGTGCCGCTCCACCTGCCGCAGGTGACCGGCGAGCGGGCCGAACTCGCCGTACGCGTTCGGACTCTGCCCCCTGCCGACGGCGAGGGTGGGCAGCCACCTGGCGTAGAAGGCCCCGGCCCGCGCCCCCGCCCTGGCCTTGCGACCGAGGCCGGCGTCCGGATCGATGATGTCGCCGGCGACCGAGAGGTGCGCGTCGACCGCCTCCCGGGCGATCAGCAGGTGCATGATCTCGGTGGAGCCCTCGAAGATCCGGTTGATCCGCAGGTCCCGCAGCATCTGCTCGACCGCGGCCGGGCGTTCGCCCCGGGCGGCGAGCGAGTCGGCCGTCTCGTAGCCGCGCCCGCCCCGGATCTGGATCAGCTCGTCGGCGATCTTCCAGGCCATCTCGCTGGCGTAGAGCTTGACCAGGGCCGCCTCGATCCGGATGTCGTTGCGGTCGTCGTCGGCGAGCAGGCAGCAGAGGTCGAGCATGGTCTCCATGCCGTACGTGGTGGCGGCGATGAAGGAGAGCTTCTGGGCGACCGCCTCGTGCTCGCCGACCGGCCGGCCCCACTGCACCCGGTCGGCGGCCCACTCCCGGGCCACGTTCAGCGACCACTTGCCCGCGCCGACGCACATCGCCGGCAGCGACAGCCGACCGGTGTTCAGCGTGGTCAGGGCGATCTTCAGCCCCTTGCCCTCGCCACCGATGACGTTCTCCCGGGGCACGAAGACGTCGTGGAACCGGGTCAGGCTGTTCTCCAGGCCACGCAGGCCGACGAAGGCGTTGCGCCGCTCGACGGTGATGCCGTCGCTGTCGCCGTCGACCACGAACGCGGTGATGCCGCCGCGCCGCCCCTCGCCGGCCGGCACCCGGGCCATCACCACCAGCAGGGTGGCCACCGTGCCGTTGGTGGCCCAGAGCTTCACCCCGTTGAGCCGGTAGCCCGTGCCGTCGGCGGTCGGCTCGGCGATAGTGGCCAGGCGGGCCGGGTCGGAGCCGACGTCCGGCTCGGTGAGCAGGAACGCGGACACCTCCCCGGCGGCCAGCCGGGGCAGGAAGAGCTGCTTCTGCTCGTCGGTGCCGAACATCTTCAGCGGCTGCGGCACGCCGATCGACTGGTGGGCGGAGAGCAGCGCGCCGATCGCCGGGCTGACCGAGCCGGCCAGCATCAGCGCCCGGCAGTAGTGCAGGTTGCTCAGGCCGAGCCCGCCGTACTTCCGGTCGATCTTCATGCCGAACGCGCCGAGCCGGGCCAGCCCCTGGAACACCTCGTCCGGGATGGACGCGTCCCGCTCAATGGCCGCGCCGTCCACCTCGGACCGCAGGTACGCGCCGAGCTCGGTGAGGAACCGCTCGGCCCGCGCGTCGTCGTCCGGGTCGGAGCGGGGCCAGGGGTGGATCAGGTCGGGCCGGAACCGGCCGAGGAAGAGCTCCTTGCCGAAGCTGGGCCGGTCCCAGGCGGTTTCCCGGGCCGCCTCGGCGACCTGTCGGGCCTCCTTCTCGGAGACCTGGCCCGCCTCGGCCGGCAGCGGCCCGGCGCCGTCCTCGGTGGGTCGGCTGTTGTGCGTCGTGGTCACGGCTGCCCCCTCGAACCTCGGTCCGGATGCGTCAACGTGCTCGACAAGAGCAACGCTACCCCCGGGTGTTACCCAGGGGTAGCGTTGCGCGCACGTCGGATTTCCCGGCCGGTGACCGGGTCAGTCGCCGGTCAGCACCTGCGGCTCGTCATCGTCGTCGTCGACCTCCTCACCCCAGTTGCGCCGGGCCATCGGCAGGAAGACCCAGAAGGTCAGGAACCACAGCCCGGTGAGCGCGCTCAGCACGAATGCGATCTCGCGCTGCAGCACGAAGTCGGTGATCAGCAGCACCGCGCTGACCATCGAGATCAGCATGAAGCCGAGGCCGGCGCTGGCCATCCGGTGCGCGAAGCGCACCAGCTCCGGCTTGCGGCCCTGGCGGAACAGCGCGCGGTGGAAGGCGACCGGCGAAATGATCATCGCGGTGGCGGCCGCCGCCGACAGCAGCGAGACGATGTAGACGTCCTTCTGGAAGCCGCTGGTCCGGGTGAAGCCGTTGCTGAACGGCAGGGTCAGCAGGAAGGCGAAGAGGATCTGCACGCCGGTCTGCGCGACGCGCAACTCCTGGAGCAGATCGGCGAAGTTACGCTGCCAGCGCTGCTTCTCGGATTCCTTCGACACGCGCTACCTCCGGAAGAGACGGTACTGCCGACGGGGCTCACCCCGCCGGCAGCAACGCCAATGCCCCAACCGGAGTGGCGCGAAACCGGCTCACGAACCTCGGCGGATGCGGCCGGCGTACCGGGCCTCCAGCGCGGCGTTGTGCTCGTCGCCGCCGGTCATGTTCGCCGACAGGTAGACCGGGGGCCGCTCCCCCGCCGCGATCAGCCGGGCCACCGTCTCGGCCACGATCTGCTGGGCCAGCAGGGCCGCGGTGATCGAGGAGACCGCGCCGACCGCGCCGCCGTCGGGCAGCGGCAGGGCCGCGTCACCGTACGGGGCGCCGTTGTCCAGCACCACGTCGGCGAGGTCGGCGAGCTTGCGCCCGGACGGGTGGCGCGAGGCCATCCGGCCCGAGTGCTGCGTCGAGGTGATCGCCACCAACCGGTGCCCCCGTTCGACGACCAGCGACGCGAACTCCACCATCGCGCCGTTGACGCCGGAGTTGGAGGCCAGCACGAAGATGTCCGACGGGCGGACCGGGGCCAGCTCGTAGAGCCGATGCGCCACGGCCGGATCGCGCTCCAGGTGCGGCCCGAGGATGCTTGCCGGCTCGCCGCCCAGCAGCACCAGGTCGCGCAGCGCGATCCGATTGGTCGGCACCAGCCCACCGGCCCGGCCGGCGATCTCCATCGCCAGCGCCTCGGAGTGGCCGGTGCCGAAGGCGTGCACCACCCCGTCGGCGCGCAGCGCCTCGGCGATCAGGTCGGCCGCCCGACCCACCGCCTCCCGCTGGCTCGCGGCCACCCGGCCGATCGTCTCGGTCACCACCGCCAGGTATGCCTCGGCGCTCACCGTCATGCGTTCCTCCGCTCGTCGGTCCTGCTCGTCGGGTCGGCCAGCGGCGGGCTCAGCCCAGGCCGCGTACCCGGTTCAGGATCGCCTCGGCCAGCGGGGCCGGCGCCTCGTCGGGAATCCAGTGGGTGACGCCGGGGAGCGCGACGAACCGGTACGGCCCGGTCACCTGGGCGGCGCAGGCCTCGGCGGCGGGCCGGCCGATCGCGACGTCCTTGTCGCTCCAGACGAAGGTGGTCGGCACCGCGACCGGCCCGATCCGGGCCAGGTCGGCCAGGGACATGGCCCGGTACCAGTTCAGCGCCCCGGTCAGCGCGCCCGGCTCCCGCATCGGCTCGGCGTACCGGGCCACCCGCTCGGCGTCGCCCAACCGGGAGAGCATCCGGCGCAGGGCCGTCGCCTGCACGGCCAGCAGTACCTTCTCGGCCTTGCCCGCCTGGCGGAACAGCAGCATGTACGACGAGCGCGCCTTCTGCCCCGGGTCGTTCGCCAGCGCGTGCGCCATCGCGGCCGGATGCGGCACGGAGACGGCGGTCAGCGTGCGGACCCGCTCGGGGTGCCCCGCGGCGAGGCCCCAGGCGACGACCGCGCCCCAGTCGTGCCCCACCACGTGGGCCGCCTCGACGCCCAGCGCGTCGAGCAGCGCCACCGCGTCCTCGACCAGCTCCGGCAGCCGGTAGGCGGCCACCTCGGCCGGGCGGGCGCCCGGCGAGTAGCCCCGCTGGTCCGGCGCGTACGTGCGCAGGCCGGCGGCGTGCAGCGCCGGCACCACGTCGTCCCACTCGCCGCCGTGTTGCGGGAAGCCGTGCAGCAGGAGGACGGGTTCGCCGCCCTCCGGGCCGCCGGTGCGTACCTCGAACGTCAGCTCTCGCGCCTCGACCTGCATGATCGGCAGCCTACTCAGCCCGGCGGTCGTCCACCCGGGCCGACCGTGGCGGGGTCGGAGCTGTTAGCGTCGACGAGACAACTTCACATCCGACAGGGGAGCGCACAGCGCTGAGAGTGCGGGCACCGCCCGCAGACCCTCGAACCTGATCTGGGTAATGCCAGCGCAGGGAGTTCGGTCGACCTCCAGCCGCGCCGCCGTCCGGTCCCACACCGGGCGCGGCGTGCGTCTTCTCCTGGTTCGATCATTTGGACTGGGAGCACACATGACCAACACCGACAGCAACCGGTGGCGCACCATCGACATCGTCATCGCGGCGGTGCTCGGGGTGGCCTTCGGCATCATCTTCTGGGCCTGGGGCCTGCTCTGGAACGGCCCCGCCGACGCGATCCCGCTGCCCGGCCGGGCCGCCATCTACGGCGTCTGGCTCGTCCCGGCCGTCCTGGGCGGTCTGATCATCCGCAAGCCGGGCGCCGCCTTCTTCACCCTCACCGTCGCCGCGCTGGTCTCGGTGGCGTTGGGCAGCAGCTGGGGCTGGACGCTGGTCATCCAGGGTCCGCTCGAGGCCGCCGCGGCGGAACTCGCCTTCGCGGCCTTCGGGTACCGCGTCTTCCGGCTGCCCGTCGCCCTGCTGGCCGCCACGCTGGCCGGCCTGGCGGCGGCGCTCTACGACGTCTTCGTCTGGTACCCGGACACCGCCTGGGGCAGCTTCCGCCTCCCCTACATCCTGATCACCGCGGTCAGCTCCCTGGTGATCGCCGGCCTGGGCAGTGTCGCGCTCACCCGCGCCCTCGCCCGCACCGGCGTCCTCGACCGCTTCCCCGCCGGCCGCGAACGCGCCGCCATCTGACCGCCCCCGCTTCGTTGATCAAGAGGTTTGCGTCAACGGGAGCCACCGTCGTGACGCAAACCTCTTGATCACCGGCCGGGAGCCGGGTGGGCCTGGGTAGGGAGGGGGTCGGGTGGGCGCGGTGTTGGTGCGCGGGTTCGGGTGGCGGCACGCCGGGCGGAAGGCGTGGGCCGTGCGCGGGGTGGACCTGCGGATCGAGGCCGGGGAACGGGTCCTGCTGCTCGGGCCGTCCGGGGCGGGCAAGAGCACCCTGCTGGCGGCACTGGCCGGGCTGCTGCCCGAGGACTCCGGCGAGCAGGAGGGCACCGTCGAGATCGACGGGCTCGACCCGCGCAAGGACCGGGAACGGGTCGGCATCGTCTTCCAGGACCCGGAGACCCAGCTGGTGATGGCCCGCAGCGGCGACGACGTCGCGTTCGGGCTGGAGAACCGGGGGGTGCCGGCCGAGGAGATCTGGCCGCGGGTGGACGAGGCGTTGCGCCGGGTCGGCTTCCCGTACGACCGGGACCGGCCCACCGCGGCGCTCTCCGGCGGCGAGCAGCAGCGCCTGGCCCTGGCCGGCGCGCTCGCCCTGCGCCCCGGCCTGCTGCTGCTCGACGAGCCGACCGCCAACCTCGACCCGGCCGGCGCGGACCTGGTCCGCCGGGCGGTCGCCGGCGCGCTGTCCGCCGACACCACCCTGATCCTGGTCGAACACCGGGTCGCCGAGGCGCTGCCGCTGGTCGACCGGGTGGTGGTGCTGGAGCCGGGCGGCGGTGTCCGCGCGGACGGCCCGCCGGAGGCGGTCTTCGCCGCGCACGGCGAGGCACTGGCCGCCGAGGGCGTCTGGGTGCCGGGCCGGACCATCCCGCCCCGGCACGCCACCGGGCCGCCCGGCGAGGAGTTGCTCACCGCCGACCGGCTCGGCCTGCCGCCCCGGCTGGCCCCCACCGACCTGCGGGTACGCGCCGGCGAGGCGCTCGCCGTGCTCGGGCCCAACGGCGTCGGCAAGTCCACCCTGGCCCTGCTCCTCGGCGGGCTGCTCCGCCCCGGCGTCGGCCGGGTCACCGCCACGGCCGCGCTGGCCGGGCCGGACGAGCGCACTCCCCCGCACCGCTGGCGGGCGCCCGCGCTGGCCCGCCGGATCGGCTCGGTCTTCCAGGACCCGGAGCACCAGTTCGTCACCGCCACCGTCTTCGACGAGCTGGCGCTCGGCCCCCGCCGGACCGGCCAGTCCGAGCCGGCGGTGCGCGCCACCGTGGACGCCCTGCTGGACCGGCTGCGGCTGACCCGGCTGGCCGGGGCGAACCCGTACACCCTCTCCGGTGGGGAGGCGCGGCGGCTCAGCGTGGCGACCGCGCTGGCCACCGCGCCCCGCCTGCTGATCTGCGACGAACCGACCTTCGGCCAGGACCGGCGCACCTGGCGGGAGCTGCTCGACCTCTTCGCCGAGCTGCGCGACGCCGGGCACGGCGTCGTCACCGTCACCCACGACGCGGACTTCGTCGCCGCGCTCGCCGACCGCACCGTCACCCTGAACCAGCGGCCCGACCCGGCCGACGGCGACTCCGGGCGATGCCCGTGATCAGCCTGGAACCCGTCGCGGCGCCCGGCGCGCCGCTGGCCCGGCGCAACCCGGTGGCAAAGCTGGCCGCCGCGTTGGTCTTCTCGGCCGTCCTGGTGGCCACCCTGGACCCGGTCGCCCCGGCCATCGCGATCGCCGTGGAGCTGGCCGTGCTGCCGCTGTTCGGGATCCGGTACCGGGTGCTGGCCCGGCGGGCCCTGCCGCTGCTGGCCGCCGCGGCCGGCATCGTGGTCACGCTGGTGCTCTTCGCCGCCGACCGGTCCGGCCGGGTGCTGCTGGACGCCGGGCCGCTGCTGGTCACCTCGGGAGTGCTGCTCACGGTGCTCGGGCTGGTGCTGCGGATGTTCGCGGTGGCCCTGCCGGGCGTGATCGTCTTCGCCACCACCGACCCGACCGACCTGGCCGACGCGCTGGTGCAGAACGCGAAGGCGCCGGCCCGCTTCGCCATCGGGACGCTGGCCGCGTTCCGGCTGGTCCCGCTGCTCGGCCAGGAGTGGCAGATGATCGAGATGGCCCGCCGGGCGCGTGGCGTGGACGCCGGGCGCAACCCGGTGGCGAAGCTACGACTGTTCGTGTCGACCGCGTTCGCCCTGCTGGTCGGGGCGATCCGGCGGGGCACCCGGCTGGCCGTGGCGATGGACGCCCGGGGCTTCGACGCCGGCACCCCGCGCACCTTCGCCCGCCGGCAGCGGTTCGGCCTGGCCGACGGGCTGCTCGTGGTCGGAGCGGCCGTGCTGGGGGGTGCGGCGATCGCGGTCAGCGTCGCGCTCGGCACCTTCCGCCCGCTGATCGGCTGACCCGGGGCGACCGGGTCCCGGACCGGCGGCCCGGTGCGGCAGCCGAAGGGTCGCCGCACCGGGAGCGCCGGATCAGGTACGCGACCGACCGGCCTCCGTACCAGCAGCGCGGATCAGCTGCGGCGGAAGGCGTACCGGCGGGTCTGGCCACGGGCGGCGGTGGAGCCGCCGCGCACCGGCGGGCCGGTCCACGGCGGCGTCGCCGGGGCGGGCCGGGCGGCGGGCGCGGAGCCCGTCTCCTCCGGCAGGGTGACCGGGGCGGCGGGCGCCACGGTGAGCGCGTCGAGATCCGGCGGGCTCACCGCCACCTTGGCCGGCGCCGACGGGCGGGACTTCTTCGGACTGCGCTTGGCGGGCATACGCTGCCTCCTTCGGATGCGGGGACCGCGCCGCGAGGCGGGCGATCGGCGGGCAGGGAACGGCCCGGGCGGCCCGACCACGGAGACACCACCCGTACGGGAAAGGTGGGGAATGCGGACGCCCGGCGCGGCCGGACCCCCGACGACGCGGCGGGCCCGACTGGCTGAAGGTGGGGCGTCAGATACGCATGCCGAGAGGCTAACCCACCGACGGCGGCCGCCGCAGCCGATTTACTGGCACCATCGGCGGCATGCTGATCGCGTTCTCGATTACCCCGCTGGGCGTCGGCGAGTCCGTCGGTGACCTGGTCGCCGAGGCGGTCCGGGTGGTCCGTGCCTCCGGCCTGCCCAACCGCACCGACGCCATGTTCACCACCGTCGAGGGTGAGTGGGACGAGGTGATGGCGGTGGTCAAGCGGGCGGTCGACGTGGTGGCCGAACAGGCACCCCGGGTCAGCGTGGTGCTCAAGGCCGACGTGCGACCCGGCGTCACCGACGCGCTCACCGGCAAGGTGGCCCACGTCGAGGCCCGCCTGGCCGAGGGCTGACCCCGCCCGGCGCCGCCGCTGGCCGGCCCGGCTGGTCCCGCAGCCCGGCGCCCGCGACGGCCCGCACCGTGCCACTCACCGAGCGTCGATGTCCGGACCCTGGCGGCCGGTGGCCGCGATACGGTCGCAGGACGGCAGGCCGACGAGAGGTGGCGGACGGATGGCTCAGCAGGCGACGGCGCAGATCGGGGTCACGGGGCTGGCGGTGATGGGCCGCAACCTGGCCCGGAACCTGGCCCGCAACGGCTTCACCGTGGCCGTGCACAACCGCTCCCCCGAGCGCACCCGCAGCCTCCTCGCGGAGCACGGCGGCGAGGGCACCTTCGTCGGGTCCGAGTCCCTCGCGGACTTCGTCGCCACTCTGGAGCGACCCCGCGCGGTGATCGTCATGGTGAAGGCCGGCGGCCCCACCGACGCGGTGATCGACGAGCTGGTCCCGCTGCTGGAGGAGGGCGACATCGTCGTCGACTGCGGCAACGCGCACTTCGCGGACACCCGCCGCCGGGAGGAGACGCTGCGCGGGCACGGGCTGCACTTCGTCGGCACCGGCGTCTCCGGCGGGGAGGAGGGCGCGCTGCACGGCCCGAGCATCATGCCCGGCGGCTCGGCCGAGTCGTACGCCAAGCTCGGGCCGATCTTCGAGAAGATCGCCGCGCAGGTGGACGGCGTCCCGTGCTGCCGGCACATCGGCCCGGACGGCGCCGGCCACTTCGTGAAGATGGTGCACAACGGCATCGAGTACGCCGACATGCAGCTCATCGCCGAGGCGTACGACCTGCTGCGGGCGGGGCTGTCGGCGAGCCCGGCGGAGATCGCCGGCATCTTCCGGGACTGGAACACCGGCGAGCTGGAGTCCTTCCTGATCGAGATCACCGCCGACGTGCTGGCACACACCGACGCGGCGACCGGCCGGGCCTTCGTCGACGTGGTGCTCGACCAGGCCGAGCAGAAGGGCACCGGCCGGTGGACCGTGCAGAGCGCGCTCGACCTGGGCATCCCGATCACCGGCATCGCCGAGGCGACCTTCGCCCGGTCGCTCTCCGGCCACGCCGACCAGCGCGCCGCCGCCCGCCGGGCCTTCCCCGACGCCGGCGAGAAGTGGCAGGTCGAGGAGCGGGAGACCTTCGTCGAGGACGTCCGGCGCGCGCTGCTGGCCAGCAAGATCGTCGCGTACGCGCAGGGCTTCGACCACATCCGCGCCGGCAGCCGCGAGTACGACTGGGACATCGACCTCGGCGGCACCGCCACCATCTGGCGGGGCGGCTGTATCATCCGGGCCCGCTTCCTCGACCGCATCCGCGAGGCGTACGACGCCCAGCCGGACCTGCCGACGCTGCTGGTGGCGCCGTACTTCGCCGAGGCGGTCGGCGCTGGGGTGCCGAGCTGGCGGCGGGTGGTCGCCGACGCGGCCCGGGCCGGCGTGCCCACCCCGGCGTTCTCCTCGTCGCTGGCCTACTTCGACGCGCTGCGCGCGGAGCGGCTGCCGGCGGCGCTGATCCAGGGCCTGCGGGACAACTTCGGCGCGCACACCTACCACCGGGTCGACCGGGACGGCTCGTTCCACACCGTCTGGGCCGGCGACCGCTCCGAAACCCCCGCCTAGCCCCCACCCCCTGCCCCCGCCCCACCCCCGCGCTCGCCCTCTCCCCCGCGCTCGCCCTCTCCCCCGCGCGATCTTGCAGTTTCCGCCCCGACAAACCCGCGCGAAAGCCGCGGACCGAGGGCACAAACTGCAAGATCGACTGGGAGACGGGCGACGGGAGATGGGGGCGGGGAGACGGAGGAGGGGGTGGGCGGGCGGTGAGGCCGGCTCAGGCGAGGGTGGCGTGCATCTCCCAGACCAGGATCTCGGCGGGCTCGGTGGCGCTGACCCGGTGGCCGCCGGTCATCGTGATCCGGGCTGCGTCGCCCTCGCCGAGTCGGCCGGCGCCCTCCAGCGTCACCGCGCCGCTGGGCACGTAAAGGTGCAGGTAGGGCGCGTCGGGCAGGGTCACCTCGTCGCCGGCGGCGAGCCGGGCGGCGTGCAGGGTGGCGTACCGGTTGCGGATCCGGATGGCCGAGGCGCCGTCGTACCGGTCCATGCCGGAGGCGACCGGCACGAGGCCGCCGCGCAGCAGCTCGTCACCGATCTCCAGCTGCTCGTAGCCGGGTTCGACGCCGCCGGTGTCGGGCACCACCCACATCTGCACGAAGTGGACCGGGTCGCCGTGCGGCTCCCGGCCGTCCAGCCGCCAGGAGTCGTTCTTCTCCGAGTGCAGGATGCCGGTGCCGGCGCTCATCCGCTGGGCCAGCCCGGGATAGATGATCCCGCTGTGGCCGGTGGAGTCCTGGTGCACCAGCGATCCGCGCAGCACCCAGGTGACGATCTCCATGTCCTCGTGCGGGTGGGTCTCGAATCCGGTGCCCGGGTGGACGATGTCGTCGTTGTTGACCAGCAGCAGGCCGTGGTGGGTGTTGGCCGGGTCGTAGTGCCGGGAGAACGAGAAGGAGTGCTTCGAGTCGAGCCAGGACAGTCGGGTCTTGAACCGGTCCTCGGCCCGGCGCACGTCCACCGCCGGGCTCGGTGCCAGCGCGGTCACCAGGCCCGCTGCCCGGTCTCGTTCGGCGCCCAGGTCAGCGCCGGTTCACCGGTGGCCAGTTCGGCGATCTCGCCGGAGCGCACACTCGGGGCGTGCCCCAACTCGGCGCAGTGCTGCTCGGCGATCTCGGCGCAGATTCCGGCGACCTGTTCGCAGATCGGGCTGCCCAGGTCGGCGGCGTTCAGCGCCATGATCATCTTGTACCGGAGATCCGGCATCCCCACCCCCGTGGCGGACGCGCCCGGGCGGCGCGCCCTGCGCCGATCGTACGCGCGCGGGCCGCGCCGACCGGCCGGAACGCGTCAGCGCCGCCCCCGAGGGAGCGGCGCCGACAGCGTGGCGCGGGTCGCTGGTGAGCGCGAGGAACGCAGCGCAGCGGAGTCCCGCAGTCGTGAACGAAGGCAGGTCGGTCACCAGAACCGGCGACGCTTGGCCTTCTGCGGACGCAGCATGTCCGCGCCCTTGCTGAGCAGTCGACTCACGCCGGTCGGGCCCCGGCGGGCCTCCAGCGTGTGGCTGAGCCGGCGCGCACCGGCCGCGGCCAGCGGCACGGCGACCGCCATGACCGCCCACTGGGCAATCCGCTTCTGAATCATGTGGGTTCACCTCCGCGTCTTGGCTGCTACCTCAAGAGGTACCCCACCCGACGCTCGGATAAGCGCGACCGTCTCGACGTCTACACCTGCGGGGCGACCGGGTTGGGCAGCGCGCCCCCGAACCGGCGGTCCCGCTGCGCGTACAGCTCGCAGGCGTACCAGAGGTGCCGGCGGTCGAAGTCCGGCCAGAGGGTGTCGAGGAACACCAGCTCCGCGTACGCCGTCTGCCAGAGCAGGAAGTTGGAGATCCGCTCCTCACCGGAGGGACGCAGGAACAGGTCCACCTCCGGGATCTCCGGGTGGTAGAGGTACTTCGCCACCGTCTTCTCGTTGACCTTCGCCGGGTCGAGCCGACCGGCGGCCACGTCGCGGGCGATCGCGGCGGCGGCGTCGGCGATCTCCGCCTGGCCGCCGTAGTTCACGCAGAACTGCAGGGTCAGCGTCGAGTTGCCCCGGGACATCTCCTCGGCGGTCTGCAACTCGGAGATGACGCTCTTCCACAACCGCCCCGCCCGACCCGACCAGACCACCCGCACGCCGAGGTCGACGAGCTGGTCACGGCGGCGGCGGATGACGTCCCGGTTGAAGCCCATCAGGAACCGGACCTCGTCCGGCGAGCGCCGCCAGTTCTCGGTGGAGAACGCGTACGCCGACAGGTAGGGAATGCCCAGCTCGATCGCGCCCTCGATGGTGTCGAAGAGGCTGAACTCCCCCGCCTCGTGACCCTTGGTGCGAGGCAGGCCGCGCTCCTTGGCCCATCGGCCGTTGCCGTCCATCACCACCGCGACGTGCTTCGGCACCGCCTCGGCGGGCAGCGCCGGCGGCCGGGCGCCCGACGGGTGCGGTGTCGGCGGCACCGGCGCGCGCCGGCCGGCCCTCAACGATCGGATCACTCGGTCATCTCCCTGTCCACGCCGTCCACGCCGGCCCCGACGCCGGGCGGCGGCGGGACCGGACCGGCCCCGCCACCGCCGGGTGACGGGACCGCGCCGGCCGCCGGGGCACCCCGGTCGACCAGCGGCAGCGAGCGTAGCGCGCGCTCCAGGTGCCACTGCAGGTGCGCCGCGACCAGGCCGCTGCACTCCCGGCGTACGCCGGTCTCGGTGGCGTCGGCGACCCGCCAGTCGCCACTGGTCAGCGCGGACATCAGGTCGATGGTGGCCGGGGCAGGGTGGGCCGCGCCGGGCGGCCGGCAGTCCGGGCAGACCGCGCCGCCGGCCGGTACGGAGAAGGCCCGGTGCCGCCCCGGCGTGCCGCAGACCGCGCAGGCGATCAGCGCCGGCGCCCAGCCCGCCAGCGCCATCCCGCGCAGCAGGTACGCGTCGAGGACCAGCGTGGTGGCGTGGCTCCCGTCGGCCAGCGCCCGCAGCGCGCCGAGGGTGAGCTGGAACAGCCGCAGCGAGGGTTCCCGCTCGACCGGGGTGAGCCGCTCCGCAGTCTCGGCGATCGCGCTGGCCGCGGTGTAGCGGGGATAGTCGCTGAGGAACCGCTTGCCGTAGAGGTCGATCCCCTCGACCTGGCTGACCGTGTGCAGCGAGCTGCCCAGGTTGCCCTTCGGGTCGCCGGCGAGCTGCACGTCGACGTGGCCGAACGGCTCCAGCCGGGCGCCGAACTTGCTGGTGGTACGCCGGATGCCCCGGGCCACGGCGCGCAGCCGGCCGTGCCGGCGGGTCAGCAGGGTGATGATCCGGTCGGACTCGCCCAGCTTCTGCACACGCAGGACCACCGCGTCGTCGCGGTAGAGCTGGCGGCGGTACCCGGGCATCGGGCCATTCTCCCTCGGGGTGGGAAATCAGGGTCGGTTCGGGGTGGACCGGCGTCCCGTCCCCGATGTGCGGCGGGCGGGGCCGGCCGTAGGTTGCTGACCATGGCTCTTCCCCGCACCGCCGTCGCCCTCGGCGCGGCCGCCACCGTCATCCTCGCCGCCGGGTGCGACACGCTCTCCTTCCGGCGGCTGGACTTCGACCACACCGAGGCGGTCCGGATCAGCACGATCACCGTACGGCCGGGCGCGGGCGACGTGGTGGTCCGAGCCACCGGGCCGGCCACCGAGGTACGCATCAAGCGGGTGCTGCGCTACCAGGGCGACCAGCCGCGCACCACGTACGAGGTGCGGGGCGACGAGCTGGTGCTGGACGCGGAGTGCGGCCCCCGCTGCTCGGTGTCGTACGAGGTGACCGCCCCGGAGGGGGTCCGGGTGCGGGGCGAGACCGGCTCCGGCGACGTCGAGCTGACCCGGGTCGGTGTGGTGGAGCTGGCCCTCGGCTCGGGCAACATCCGGGTGGCCGGCGCCACCGGCCCGGTACGCGCCACGACCGGCTCCGGGAACATCGAGGTGGAGGACGTGGCCGCCCCGGTCGAGCTGCGCGCCTCGTCGGGCGACATCACCGGGCTGCGGCTGCGGGGCCAGGTGAACGCCGAGGCCGAGTCCGGCAACGTGACGATCGAGCTGGACGAGCCCGCCTCGGCGCGGGCCCACGCCTCCAGCGGCGACGTCGAGGTCCTGGTGCCCGCCGGCCGGTACCGGGTGCGGTCCAGCACCGGGTCGGGCGACAGCGATCTGGGGGTGCCGAACGATCCGGGGGCGTCGCTGGTGCTCGACCTGAGCACCGGCAGCGGGAACGTGCGGGTCAGCCAGCGTTGATCTCGACGGTGGCCAGCTCGGCCACCCGAGGGGCGGGGACCGCGGCCCGGCCGGCGGCGCCGACCGTCGACCGCTCGCGCCGCTTTTCGCCGGACCCGGTGGCCGGCCGGCCGGCCGTACCCGCCGGGCCGGCCGGCACGCCGAGCGTCCGGACCGGCCGGGCCGGCGTCCGGGGACCCGCCGGCGCGGGACTCACCGGCACGGCGGATGCGCCCCGGTCGGCGGCCACCGGCGTCGAGCCCAGCGGCACGGGTACACCTCGGCGGGCGGCCACCGGTGCCGGGCACACCGGCCCGGCGGGTTCCTGGCGATCGTCGCCGGCACCGGGACAGGGGCCGACCGCTCGCGGCGCAAGGGCGCCGGCCATCGCCCAGACAGCGCGGGCCGGTCGGGGTGCACGCCGCCGCCCGCCCGGCACCAGCTCGGGCCGGCGCCGGGCGGCCACGTCCTCCACCCAGCCGACCAGCAGGGTCACCACCCCGACCAGGGCGAAGACCAGCACCACCCGGATGGCCAGGCCGAACGGGTCCTCGTGCGACCAGCCGACCACGTCGACCAGCGGGGTGAGCAGCACCACGAACGGCATGTGCCAGAGGTAGACGGTCAGCGCCCGGCGGTTGAGCACGGTGACCGCCCGGCTGAACAGCCGGCTGCGCTCGATCCAGTCCGCCATGGCCGGGGCCCGGCCCAGCAGGAGCAGGATGAACGCCGCGGACCAGAGCGCGTTGCCCAGGTCGATGTCGTTGAGGTCGAAGCCGCGCGGCCCGGGATGGGTGACGATCCAGGCGGCCCCGGCGCCCGCCAGGGCCAGCGCGGTCGGCAGCAGCACCCGGTTGGTGAGTCGGCGCAGCAGGCCGTCGTGGTGGGCGAAGCCCAGCAGCCAGGCGCCGAAGTAGACGCCGAACTCGCGCAGCGGGACCGGCGCGGCGGGCAGCAGGCCCAGCTCGATCGCCAGCAGCAGCGCGTACGGCAGGGCCAGGGTGGCGACCGGCGCCCGGCGGAACAGCCACCGGGCGACCGGTGAGGCGAGCAGGAACCAGAGGTAGTCGCGCAGGTACCAGATGGGGCTCAACGCCAGCGCGCCCCAGTGGTTGGCCGGCGGGTCGGCGACCGGGAAGAGCCAGAGCAGCACCTTCGGGCCCAGCGGCAGGCCGGTCATCAGCATGGCGGGCACGAGGACGACCGCGACCACCCAGAGCGAGGGCAGCAGGCGACGCAACCGGCGCAGCAGCGCGGCCGGGCCGGAGCGGTCCAGCGAGGCGGCCATCAGCGACCCGGCCAGGGCGAACATCACCGCCATCGCCGGGAAGACGAGGGTCAGCGACGCCCAGCCGGTGACGTGGTAGACCACGACCCGGATGATGGCCAGGAAGCGGAGCAGGTCCAGGTATCGGTTGCGCATCAGCCTGCATCTATGTCGGGGGCGGCGGAGCAGAAACGCTCCCTACCCTCCGACCTCACCCCGCCAAACGGCCGTCACCCCCGGGCGGACGTGAACCTTCCCATACCGCCGCCGGACCGGTGACCGACCGGACATCGCCGGTCACCGCCCGCGGTGCGGTCAGAAACCGAGCTTGCGCAGCTGCTTCGGGTCCCGCTGCCAGTCCTTGGCCACCCGTACGTGCAGGTCCAGGTAGACCCGGCTGCCCAGCAGCTCCTCGATCTGCTTGCGGGCCGCCGTGCCGACCGCCTTCAGCCGGCTGGCCCGGTGACCGATCACGATCGCCTTCTGGCTGGGCCGCTCGACGTAGACGTCGGCGAAGATCTTCATGACCTGGCCCTCGGGGATCATCTCCTCGACGACGACGGCGATCGAGTGCGGCAGTTCGTCCCGGACCCCCTCCAGCGCCGCCTCCCGGATCAGCTCGGCGACCATCACCTGCTCGGGGTCGTCGGTGAGCATGTCGTCCGGGTAGAGCTGCGGCGACGGCGGCAGGTACTTGGTCATCACGTCGACCAGCGTGTCCACCTGGTGCCCGGAGACCGCGCTGACCGGCACCACCTCGGCGAACTCGCCCAGCTGGCTCACCGCCAGCAGCTGCTCGGCGAGGCGCTTCTTGTCGACCAGGTCGGTCTTGGTCACCACGGCCAGCACGGTGGCCTTCAGCTCGGCCAGCTCACCAGTGATGAACCGGTCGCCCCGGCCGATCGGCTCGTCCGCCGGGATGCAGAGGCCGATCACGTCGACCTCGCTCCAGGTCGAGCGGACCAGGTCGTTGAGGCGTTCGCCGAGCAGCGTCCGGGGGCGGTGCAGGCCGGGGGTGTCGACCAGCACGAGCTGCGAGTCCGGACGGTGCAGCACGGCCCGGATGATGTGCCGGGTGGTCTGCGGCTTGTTGGAGGTGATCGCGATCTTCTGACCGACGATCGCGTTGGTCAGCGTCGACTTGCCCGCGTTGGGCCGCCCGACGAAACAGGCGAACCCGGCGCGGTACGGACGCTCCTCGGTGCCGGTCACTCGACCACCGTGCCGAGGACCGTGCCGTCCGGCGCCGCGACGTGGATCGGCGCGTCGGCGGAGAGGTCGCGCACGGCGGCGTGCCCCGCGCCGTCCAGCGTCGACGCCTCGGTCACCACCACCGCCGCCTCCAGCCGGCTCGCGCCCGCCGCCACGGCGGAGGCGACGGCGAGCTGGAGCGCGGTGATGGTCAGCGAGGGCAGCGAGACGCTCGCCGCGGCGTACGTCCGACCGTCCTGGTCCCGCACCGCCGCGCCCTCGACGGCCGCGACCCGGCCCCGGGCGCCCCGCGCCAGGACGACCAGCTTGCCGTCCTCGGCGCTCAGTTCGGCCGGGTCGGACGGGGTGGGCCGGGCGGCCGGTACGACGGGTGACTCAGGCATCGGCGGGTTGCCTCTCCTCGGTTCTGGTCTGGTTGTTGCGGGTCTCGGCCTGCTCGCCGCGCCCCGCACCGTCCGGCGCGTCACTCGGTTCGACCCGGCTGACCAGCACGGTGTCTATCCGGTTGCGCCGCCCGGTGGTGCCCTCGGCGATCAGCCGCAGCCCGGCCACCTCGGCGCGGGCGCCGGGGATCGGCACCCGGCCCAGGGACTGGGCCAGCAGGCCGCCGACGGTCTCCACCTCGTCGGTGGGCAGCTCGGTGTCGAACAGCTCGCCCAGGTTCTCCACCGGGAGCCGGGCGGTGACCCGCACCGCCCCGTCCTCCAGGTGTTCCACCGGCGGGCGTTCGACATCGTACTCGTCGGTGATCTCGCCGACGATCTCCTCCAGGATGTCCTCGATCGTCACCAGGCCACCGGTGCCGCCGTACTCGTCGACGACGATGACCAGGTGGTTGCGGGCGGCCTGCATCTCCGAGAGCAGGTCGTCGACCGGCTTGGACTCGGGCACGAAGGTCGCCGGGCGCATCAGCTCCGACACCGGGCTCTGGTGGGCCCGCAGGTCGCCGCCGCGGGTACGCCGGATGAGGTCCTTGAGGTAGAGCACGCCGAGCACGTCGTCGACGCTCTCGCCGATGACCGGGATGCGGGAGAAGCCGGAGCGCAGGAAGAGCACCAGCGCCTGGGAGAGCGTCTTGCCCTCCTCTATCCAGACCATCTCCGTGCGGGGCACCATCACCTCGCGGGCGATGGTGTCGCCGAGCGCGAAGACCGAGTGGATCATCTGCCGCTCGCCGTGCTCCACGACGCCGCGCTGCTCGGCCAGGTCGACCAGCTCGCGCAGCTCCACCTGGCTGGCGAACGGCCCCTCCCGGAAGCCGCGCCCCGGGGTGACCGCGTTGCCGATCAGGATCAGCAGCGAGGCGAGCGGGTTCAGCGCCCGCCCCAGCCAGCGGACCAGTGGCGCCACCGCCCGGCCGACCGCGTACGCGTGCTGCCGGCCGATGGTGCGCGGGGCCACCCCGACCACGACGAAGCTGACCACGGTCATCGCGCCGGCGGTGATCAGCGCCGCCCGCCAGCCCGCGCCGAAGGTGTCCACCGCGACGAGGGCGACCAGCGTGGTGGCGGTCAGCTCGGCCAGCAGCCGGAGCAGCAGCAACAGGTTGAGGTGGCGGACCACGTCGCCGGCGACGGCCTGGAGGGTACGCGCGCCACGCGCCCCGTCCCGGGCCAGCTCGGCGGCCCGGGCCGGGGAGACGGCGGCGAGCGCCGCCTCGGTCATCGCGATCAGACCGGCGAGTACCACCAGCCCCGCCGCGAAGAAGATGAGCTGGAGGTCGGGTAGGCCGGCGGCGGCCGCCGCCTGGGTGGTCATCACCGGGTCCGGGTCGACCGCCAGCTGGCCAGCAGTCGGGCCTGGAGCGTGAACATCTCCCGCTCCTCCTCCGGCTCGGCGTGGTCGTACCCGAGCAGGTGCAGCACGCCGTGCACGGTGAGCAGGTGCAGCTCGTCGGCGGTGGTGTGGCCGGCGGTGGCGGCCTGCTTGGCCGCCACCTCCGGGCAGAGCACGATGTCGCCGAGCAGGGCCGGCTCACCGCCGGCCGGGGCGCTCTCCCCCGGACCGTGGTCGACGCTGCCCTCGTCCATCGGGAAGGCGAGCACGTCGGTCGGCCCGTCCCCACCCATCCAGCGGTGGTTCAGCTCGGTCATGTACTCGATGTCGACCAGCAGCACGGAGAGCTCGGCGAGGGGGTTGACCCCCATCTCGTCGAGGGCGTGCCGGGCGACGGCGAGCACGGCGTCGGTGTCGACGTCGACACCCGACTCGTTCGCGATCTCGATGGACAACTGTCTTCCTCTGGGTTAGCGGCGCCGGCCGGCCCGGCCGCCCTGGGCGGTCCGCCCCGGCACGGCGTGCACGCTCTGCGCCTGCTGGTTCTCCCGCTCGGCGTCCCAGCGGGCGTACGCGTCGACGATGTCGCCGACCAGCTTGTGCCGGACCACGTCCGAGCTGGAGAGCTGGGCGAAGTGCACGTCCTCGACGTTCTCCAGGATCTCCCGGACCACCCGCAGCCCGCTGGTCGTACCGCCGGGGAGGTCCACCTGGGTGACGTCACCGGTCACCACGATCTTGGAGTTGAAGCCGAGTCGGGTGAGGAACATCTTCATCTGCTCGGGCGTGGTGTTCTGCGCCTCGTCCAGGATGATGAACGCGTCGTTGAGGGTCCGGCCCCGCATGTACGCCAGCGGCGCGACCTCGATCGTGCCGGCGGCCATCAGCTTGGGGATGGACTCCGGGTCGAGCATGTCGTGCAGCGCGTCGTAGAGCGGCCGCAGGTACGGGTCGATCTTCTCGTTGAGGGTGCCGGGCAGGAAGCCCAGCCGCTCCCCCGCCTCGACCGCCGGCCGGGTCAGGATGATCCGGTTGACCTGCTTCGCCTGGAGCGCCTGGACGGCCTTCGCCATGGCGAGGTAGGTCTTTCCGGTGCCGGCGGGGCCGATGCCGAAGACGATGGTGTGCGAGTCGATCGCGTCGACGTAGCGCTTCTGCCCGAGCGTCTTGGGGCGGATGGTGCGCCCGCGCCGGGAGAGGATGTTGAGGGTGAGGACCTCGGCGGGCCGCTCCGCGCTGCCCTGCTCGAGCATGCCGACGGTACGCCGGACGGCGTCAGTGGTCAGGGTCTCGCCTTTCTCGATCAGTTCGAGCAGCTCGCTGAAGAGGCGCTCGGCGAGGGCGTTGTCCGCGGGGGCACCGGTGATGGTGATCTCGTTGCCGCGCACGTGCACGTCACTGTCGACCGAGCGTTCGACGAGGCGCAGGATCTCGTCGCCCGCGCCGAGCAGGTTGACCATGATCTTGGAATCGGGAACGGTGATCCTGGTCTGCACCCGGGGCGGGCCGGGAGGTGGGGTGCCGGTCATAAATCGGGCCGTCGGGCCCTGCGCCACCTGCTTCCGATCTCGGGCGCCGGCCCTGCTGGCGCGGCGTGCGGACGTTACACCCATCGTATCCGCTCAACCCCGACGGCACCGCGTCCATTTCCGCCCGCCCACGGGGGCGGGCGCAGGGTAGGCGATACCTCCCGGCGGCACCCACACCACGCACCCGCGCCCAGGGCCGGGGTCGGGTCAGCCGGCGCGGAAGTCGTACCGGTCGAAGGCCTCCTGACGGCGGGTGAAGCGGTAGGTCGCCCAGTGCATCCGGACCACCGTGCCGTGCTCGTCCCGGGTCAGCCGCAGCAGCTCGCCGACCTCCCGCCCGGCGACCGTCCGGAAGACGTCCGGCGCGTCCGGCAGCGGCGCGAAGACCGCCGGGGGCTTCCCCGCCGGGTCGTCGGCGCCCCGGGCCCGCAGCGCGCCGTCGTGCCAGCTGAAGACGTACTCGAAGCCCTCGCCCCACCAGCGGCCCAGCATCCCGCGCAGCGGCCCGGGGGCGGGTTCGCCCGGCCGCCACGGGGTGACGTCCGCCGGGTCGTGCTCGGCGGACGCGGCGAGCAGCCGGTGCGGCAGGTCGAAGACCTCCGCCGCGGTGCCGGAGGAACCGAGCACCGCGCAGCCCATCGCGCCGGCCGTGCCGTCGCCGCCGCGCCGGCCGTAGACCGCGGCGAGGAAGCCCGGCATCGCGCCGTCGTGCCCCACGTGCACCACCCGGTCCGGGTACGGCACCAGGATCAGGCCGAGCCCGAAACCGGCCGCCCAGAGCGTCTCGTCGGTGGTGGTCAGCGGCCAGCGCATCTCGTCCAGCGAGGCCGGGGCGAGCACCGCACCGGCCGGGTCCAGCGCCACCGGGTCGGCCAGGAAGGCCGCCCACCGGGCCATGTCGGTCGCGGTGCTCCAGAGCTGGGCGGCCGGGGCGATCGCGCCGAAGTCGGTCGGCGGCTCCGGGTGCGCCTCGTCGGAGTAGGCGTCGACCAGGAACCCGGTGGCCGCCGCCGGCCCCGGCGTGACCGAGGTGGCGGCCAGGCCCAGCGGGGTCAGCACCCGCTCGGTGAGCACCTCGGCCCAGCAGTCGCCGCGCAGCTCGCCGACCAGCCGGCCGAGCAGCGCCATGCCCAGGTTGGAGTAGTGGTAGCGGCGACCGGTCGGCAGCACCCGCTCGGCCCGGGCCAGCTCGGCGACCAGCTCGTCCGCGCCGGGGGCGCGCAGCGTGTCCCAGACGTCGCCGTACGGCTCGCGTTGCAGGCCGGCGGTGTGCGACAGCAGTCGGCGTACGGTCAGCTCGCCGTGCGCCGGCAGCGGCAGGTGACGGCCGATCGGGTCGTCCAGGTCGAGCAGGCCGTCGTCGCGGCACTGCATCACCAGCACCGAGGTGAAGGTCTTGGTCACCGAGCCGATCCGGAACCGGGTGCCCGGGCCGAGGTCGGCGTCGGTGCCGGTGCCGCCGACCTCGCAGGTCCACAGCGGCCGGTCGGCGCGGTGCAGGGCCGCCGCCAGAGCGGGCACCCGGGCCTGCGCCTGCACCCGGCGCACCATCCGGGCCAGCCGGTCGGGCCCAGCCGTCACGCGACGTTCCGGGCCAGCATCGGGCCGAGCGGCGCGCCGCCGAGCAGGTGCGCGTGGACGTGGAAGAGCTCCTGGCCGCCGTACGCGCCGGTGTTGAACATCAGCCGGAAGCCGTCACCGAGCAGCCCCTCGTCCTCCGCCACCGCGGCCGCCGTGGCGAGCAGGTCGCCGGCGAGCTTCGGGTCGCCCTGCCCCAGCGTGGCGACGTCGGCGTAGTGCTCCTTCGGAATGACCAGCACGTGCACCGGCGCCTTCGGATCGAGGTCGCGGAAGGCGAGGGTGGTGTCGGTTTCCCGGACGATGGTGGCCGGGATCTCCCCGGCGGCGATGCGGCAGAACAGGCAGTCGGATCCCATCGGGGCATGGTAAGGCGTGCCGCGCGCCTCGGGCATGATGTGCCGCGTGACTTCACGAGCGGTACTGGTGACGGGGGCGTCGCGCGGCATCGGCCGCGCGGTGGCGAGGGCGTTCGCGGCGGCCGGGGACCGGGTGGCGATCCACCATCGGGACTCGGCCGAGCTGGCCGAGGCGCTCCGCGCCGAACTGCCCGGCGACGGTCACGTGGTGGTCCGCGCGGACCTCACCGACCCGGCGGCGGTACGGGCCATGGTGGACGACGCCGCCGCCCGGCTCGGGGGGCTCGACGTGCTGGTCAACAACGCCGGCGTGTACGGCGAGCGGGACGCCCCGCACCCGGTCTTCGGCGCCTCGTACGAGCAGTGGCAGCGGCAGTGGCGGCGGGTGCTGGAGACCAACCTGACCGGGGCGGGCAACGTCACCTGGTGCGCCGCCCAGCACATGCGGGAGCGCGGTGGCCGGGTGGTGAACGTGTCGTCGCGGGGCGCGTTCCGGGGCGAGCCGGACCAGCCCGCGTACGGCGCCAGCAAGGCCGGCCTGAACGCGCTCGGGCAGTCCCTCGCCGTCGCGCTCGCCCCGTACGGCATCGCGGTCGCCACGGTCGCCCCGGGCTTCGTGGCGACCGACATGACCACGGAGCACCTGACCGGCGAGCAGGGCGACGCGATCCGGGCGCAGAGCCCGTTCGGCCGGGTGGCCCGCCCCGAGGAGATCGCCGCCGCCGTGCACTGGCTGGCCAGCCCCGAGGCGCAGTGGGCCTCCGGCACCATCGTCGACCTCAACGGCGCCTCCTACCTGCGTACCTGACGCCGGCCGCCGACAGGTCGCCCGCCCAGACCCTCCCGAGGACCGCCCGGACCGGGGACGGCGCCGTCGACGAACGGTGTCTCCCGGCGTCCCGGCATCGGGGCATCGGGGCATCGGGGCATCCCGGCAGGGTCGCCGCCAGGGGATGTTCGTGTGAGCGATATGCCTGTGCGGCATAAATATGCCGCACAGGCATATCGCTCGGCTGTGGTCATCGAGGAGGCGGCCACTACCCTTCGTAGTCAACGCACTCGCGGCGTCCCGGCGGCCGGCGGGGCGTGAGCAGCCCTGCTGAAGGACGACCTACCAGCGGCCGAGGCGGGTGGCCAGCACGCTCAGTGCGGCCACCCCGGCCGTGGAGGTGCGCAGCACCGACGGACCGAGCCGCACCGGGCGGGCGCCGGCGTCGGCGAAGGCGGTCAGCTCGACCGGGGCGATGCCGCCCTCCGGGCCGACCACCAGCACGATCTCGCCGGTGCCGGGCAGCTCGGCGGTGGTCAGCCGATCCTCGGCCTCCTCGTGCAGCACGAACGCGGCACCGGCGCCGGCGATCCGCCGCACCACGGTCCCGGTGGACTCGTCCGGGGCGCCGGCCACCACCGGCAGCCAGGGCCGGCGGGCCTGCTTGGCCGCTTCCCGGGCGGTCGCCACCCACTTGTCCCGGGCCCGTACGCCCCGGTCGCCGCGCCACTGGGTCACCGAGCGGGACGCCGCCCAGGGCACGATCTCGTCCACCCCGACCTCGGTCATCGCCTGCACGGCCAGCTCGCCCCGGTCCCCCTTGGCGATGCCCTGCACCACGACGATCCGGGGGACCGGCGCGTCGGCGTACCCCCGGGAGGTGACCCGCACGTCGAGGGTGCCCCGGCCGACGGCGGTGACCAGGGCGGCGGCCGTGCCGCCCCGGCCGTCGGCCAGCAGCAGCTCCTCGCCGACGCGCAGCCGCTGCACGGTGGCCGCGTGGTGGCCCTCCGGACCGTCCAGGGTCAGCGTGTCGCCGGTGGGCAGCGCCTCGACCAGGAACAGCGGCGCGGACACCTCAGGCGTGCCCGTTGAAGGCGTCGCGCATCCGGGAGAAGAAGCCGCCCTGCTTGGTCAGCTCGGCGACCTCCTCGCCCCGGGTCTTGGCGAAGTCGCGCAGCATCTTCTCCTGGTCGGCGTCGAGCTTCGTGGGGGTCCGCACGTCGAGGTGGACGTAGAGGTCGCCCCGGCCGGTGCCGCGCAGGTGCGGCACGCCCCGGGCCCGCAGCCGCAGCGTGCTGCCCGGCTGGGTGCCGGCCTTGACGTCGACCGTCTCCTCGCTGTCCAGCGTCTTGATGGTCAGCCGGGTGCCGAGCGCGGCGGCGGTCATCGGCACGGTGACCCGGCAGTGCAGGTCGTCGCCCTTGCGGGAGTACACGTCGTGCGGCCGCTCGTGGATCTCCACGTAGAGGTCGCCGGCGGTGCCGCCACCCGGGCCCACCTCGCCCTGCTGGGCGAGCCGGATCCGCATGCCGTCCTCGACCCCGGCGGGGATCTTGACGGTCAGCGAGCGGCGGGTGCGCACCCGGCCGTCGCCGGCGCAGGTCGGGCAGGGGTGCGGGATGGTGGTGCCGTACCCCTGACAGACGGTGCAGGGGCGGGCGGAGACCACCTGGCCGAGGAAGGTGCGCTGCACCGACTGCACCTCGCCCCGGCCGCCGCACGCCTCGCAGGTGGCCAGGTGGGTGCCGGCGGCGGTGCCGGCGCCGGCGCAGGTGGTGCAGAGCACCGCGGTGTCGACCGTGATCGGCGCCTCGACGCCGAACGCGGTCTCGTGCAGGTCCAGCTCCAGCCGCAGGATCGCGTCGGCGCCCGGCCGGGTACGCGGTCGCGGCCCCCGGGCGCCGCCCGCGGCGCCGCCGAAGAACGCGTCCATGATGTCCTGGAAGCCGACGAACGGGCCCGCGCCGCCGGGGCCGCCCGGCCCCGCGCCGCCGCCACCCGGGGCGAGCGGGTCGCCACCCAGGTCGACGATCTGCCGTTTCCGGTCGTCCGAGAGGACCTCGTACGCGGCGTTGATGTCCTTGAACTTCTCCTGGGCCTCCGGGTCCGGATTGACGTCCGGGTGGAACTGCCGCGCCAGCTTGCGGTAGGCGCGCTTGATCTCGTCGTCGGAGGCTTCCCGGCTCACGCCGAGAATGCCGTAGTAGTCCCTGGCCACTGCGTTCGGTGTCCTCATGTTCGTCTCGCGTTGCGCCGGTCGTCGGCCGGAGCCGGTGCCGGCCCCTGCCCTGGATCAGTTCTGGGCCAGCAGTTCGCCCACGTAGCGTGCCACGGCCCTCACCGTGGCGATGGTGCCGGGGTAGTCCATCCGGGTGGGGCCCAACACGCCCAGCCCGCCGAGCGCGGTCGCCCCCGGCCCGTAGCCGGTGCTGACCACGGAGGCGGCCCGCAGGTTGTCGATCTCGTTCTCGTCGCCGATCAGCACCCGGGTGGTGGTCGACTCGGCCTCGCCGATCAGCTTGAGCATCACCACCTCCTCCTCCAGCGCCTCCAGGATGGGCCGCAGCGAGCCCTGGAAGTCGAGCAGGCCGCCCCGGGTGAGGTTCGCGGTGCCGGCGAGCGCGATGCGCTCCTCGTGCCGTTCGACCAGGGTCTCCAGCAGCACGGTGGAGAGCGTGGTCATCGCCCCGCGCAGGTGCGGCGCGGACTCGTCGACCAGCGCCTGGACCAGCGGCGGGGTCTCCGACAGCCGGCTGCCGACCAGCTTCTCGTTGACCAGCCGACGCAGGTCGGTGACGTGGTCGGCGGGGATCGGCGCGGGCAGCTCCACCAGCCGCTGCTCGACCCGGCCGGTGTCGGCGATCATGACCAGCATCAGCCGGGTGGTGGAGATCGGCACCAGCTCCAGGTGGCGCACCGAGGAGCGGGCCAGCGACGGGTACTGCACCACGGCGACCTGCCGGGTCAGCTGGGCCAGCAGCCGCACGGTGCGGTGCACCACGTCGTCCAGGTCGACGGCGCCGACCAGGAAGCGCTCGATCGCCCGGCGCTCGGCCGGGCTCAGCGGCTTGACCCGGGACAGCCGGTCGACGAAGAGGCGGTAGCCACGGTCGGTGGGCACCCGGCCGGCACTGGTGTGCGGCTGCCGGATGTAGCCCTCCTCCTCCAGCACGGCCATGTCGTTGCGCACCGTGGCCGGCGAGACGCCGAGCTGGTGCCGCTCGACCAGGGCCTTGCTGCCGACCGGCTCCTGCGTGGCGACGTAGTCCTCGACGATCGCGCGCAGCACGGCGAGCTTGCGGTCGTCGAGACCCAATCTCCCCACCTCCTGACGCACGTCGGCCCGGAGCGGCTGAGGCGCCCCGGGCGAGCGCACTGGCACTCGACTGTAGCGAGTGCCAGTCTACGTCGGCGTCCCCGCTGACGCGATGATCAGCGACGGACCACGGGTGCGCCCCGCCACCCGGACAGCGCGCCAGGGCCGATCATCCGGACATCCGGGGCGGTGTCGCTCTGGTGAGGGCTTGCCGGCAACCCCTACCGTGACGTCCATGACTGAACCACCTCGCCCTCCCGGAGCGGGGGACCCCGGCGACCGCCCGGACCCGACCGCCCCGTCCGGCTCGTCGTACGAGCCGCCCACCGCACCACTGTCCGGGGCACCCGGGGCGGGCGGCTATCCCCCGCCCGGTGGCTATCCGCCACCCACCGGTGACCAACCGCCGTCGGGCGGCTACCCACCGCCGGGTGGCTACCCACCGCCGGGTGGTTACTCCGCGCCGGGCGTCGGCTATCCGACCGCGGGCGGGTACGGCGCTCCCGGCGGCGGCTACGGCGCCCCGGGCGGCGGCTACGCCACCGACGACGACAAGACCTGGTCGCTGGTCGCGCACTTCGGCGGCCCGGTCGGCGTGATCGTGGGCGGCAGCCTGCTCGGCTGGGTGGCGCCGCTGATCGCGCTCTCCGCCAAGGGCCAGCAGTCCCCGACGGTGCGGGCGCACGCCACGGCCTCGCTGAACTTCCAGATCACCTGGGCGATCGCCAACGTCATCGGCTTCGTCCTGGCCATCGTCACCTGCGGGGTGCTCTTCTTCATCCCGATCCTGACCGCCCTGGTGCCGATCATCTTCGGCATCATCGGCGGGGTGAAGGCCACCGAGGGTGTGGTCTACCGCTACCCGGCGAGCTACGCCTTCAAGAAGTGACTCGGTCCCGGCCGGCCCCACCCGGGCCGGCCGGGCCGCGCGGGATCAGGGCAGCAGGTCGCGGACCACGGCGTCGGCCAGCAGCCGCCCGCGCAGGGTGAGCACCGCCCGCCCCGCCGCGTGCCCCGCCGGGTCCAGCAGGCCGTCGGCCAGCGCCCGCTCGGCACCCACCCGACCCGCCGGGTCGAGGGCGTCCAGCGGCAGGCCGGAGGCGAGCCGCAGCCGGAGCATGACGTCCTCCATGTGCGCCTCGCCGGCGGTCAGCACCTCCCGGGCCAGGCCGGGCGACTCCCCGGCGGCCAGGCGCTTCGCGTACGCGGTGGGGTGCTTGACGTTCCACCAGCGCACCCCACCGACGTGGCTGTGCGCCCCCGGGCCGAGGCCCCACCAGTCCGCGCCGGTCCAGTAGAGCAGGTTGTGCCGGCACCGGGCCGCCTCGGAGCGGGCCCAGTTGGAGACCTCGTACCAGGAGAAGCCGGCCGCGCCGAGGGCGGCCTCCGCGGCCAGGTACCGGTCCGCCGCCACGTCGTCCGACGGGTACGGCAGCTCGCCGCGCCGCATCCGGGCGGCGAGCCGGGTGCCGTCCTCCACGATCAGGGCGTACGCGCTGACGTGGTCCACCCCGGCGGCGACGACCTGGTCGAGGGAGGCGGCGAAATCCGCCGCGCTCTCCCCCGGCGTGCCGTAGATCAGGTCCAGGTTGACGTGGTCGAACCCGGCGTCGCGGGCCTCCAGCGCGGCGGCGACCGCCCGGCCGGCGCTGTGCCGGCGGTCGAGGATCGCCAGCACCCCGGGCGCGGCGGACTGCATGCCCAGGGAGATCCGGGTGTAGCCGGCCGCGCGCAGGGTGCGCAGCGACTCCGGCGTGACCGACTCGGGGTTGGCCTCGGTGGTCACCTCGGCGTCGGCGGCCAGCCCCCAGGTGCGGTCGATGCCGTCCAGAATCCGGGCCAGGTCGTCGGCGGGGAGCAGGGTCGGCGTGCCACCGCCGACGAAGACGGTGTCCACCCGGGGCGGCGGGGTGTCGCCGAGGACCCGGGCGGCCAGCGCCAGCTCGGCCAGCACGGTGTCGGCGTACGACTCCCGGTCGGCGCCGCCGCCGAGCTCGGCCGCCGTGTAGGTGTTGAAGTCGCAGTAGCCGCAGCGGCTGGCACAGAACGGCACGTGGACGTACACGCCGAAGCCGCGCGCGCCGACCGCGCTCAGGGCGGTGGCGGGCAGCGACCCGTCGACGGGGACGGTCTCGCCTTCTGGAAGGACGCCGGGCATGGCCACTAGTGTGCCCGGCATGACCTCTCCCGACCGCCTCGTGCGGGTCGCCACGGCCCGTGGGGTGACCACCCTCACCCTGGACAGCCCGCACAACCGCAACGCGCTCTCCACGCCCCTGATGACCGAGCTGCTGGCCGGGATCGCCGCGGCGGTCGCCGACGACGCGGTACGGGTGATCGTGCTGGACCACACCGGGCCGGTCTTCTGCTCCGGCGCGGACCTGAAGGAGACGGCCGCCGCGTACGCCAGCGGGAGCGTGCCGGCCGGGATGCTCGGCGACGTGCTGGCGGCGGTCTGGGAGTGCCCGAAGCCGGTGCTGGCGAAGGTGGCCGGGCCGGCGCGGGCCGGCGGGCTGGGCCTGATCGCGGCGGCCGACCTGGCGGTCTGCGCCGAGGAGGCGACGTTCGCCTTCACCGAGGTGCGGATCGGGGTGATCCCGGCGGTCATCTCCGCCACGGTGCTGCCCCGGCTGCACCCACGCGCGGCGGCCGAGCTCTACCTGACCGGGGACACCTTCGACGGCCGGCGGGCCGCCGAGATCGGCCTGGTGACCGCGGCGGTGCCGGCGGACGGGCTGGACGCGGCGGTGGAGCGCTACTGCGCCTCGCTGGTGCGCGGCGCGCCGAAGGCGCTGGCCGGGGCGAAGGGCCTGCTTCGCCGCCCGGCCCCCACCGACCTGCCCGGCGAGATCGCCGAGCTGTCCGCCCTCTCCACCGGCTACTTCCTCTCCGAGGAGGGCCGCGAGGGCGTGCTCGCCTTCCGCGAGAAAAGATTGGCTCGATGGGTGGCCGCTCTGGACGGTGGTCCGGCAGACGGGGCGCGGTAGCACCGGTTCGGGGCCTTTCTCTCCTTTGCTCCCGAAAACGTGAACCGGTCGGCCGACCCGGCTCGCCTTTTCGGGCACGTACGCTGGGGATGACCGTGAAACAGGAGGTGCGGGTGCGAAGTCGGGCAATTGTCGCAGTCGGTGTCGTCTTCGCGGTCGTCGCTCTCCTCGGGGTCTGGGTCGTCGTCCGTCAGCTCGGCGGCCAGCTCCGGCTCCCCGTTGCCAGCCGCAGCTGCACCGTCCAGGCCGACGGCACGGTGCTGCTCGACGCCGACCAGATGGCGAACGCGGCGACGATCGCGGCGATCGGTATCCAACGGCAGATGCCCGAGCGGGCGGTGGTGGTCGCGCTGGCCACCGCGTACCAGGAGTCGGGCCTGCGCAACCTCTCCGGCGGCGACCGGGACTCGATCGGCCTGTTCCAGCAGCGGCCGAGCCAGGGCTGGGGCACCCCGCAGCAGATCCGCGACCAGCGGTACGCGGCCAACCGCTTCTACGCCGCGCTGAAGAAGGTGCGCGGCTGGGAGGAGATGCGGGTCACCGACGCGGCCCAGGCGGTCCAGCGATCGGCCTTCCCGACGGCGTACCAGAAGTGGGCGGACGAGTCCGAGGTGCTGACCCGCGCCCTGCTCGGCGAGGCGACCGGCGCGGTGGCCTGCACGGTGAGCCGGACGCCGGTCATGCGGGGCGAGGCGGCCGCGGCGGCGCTGACCCGCGGCCTCACCCTGGACTGGGGGCTGCCGGGCACCGGCACGGTGGCCGCGCTGACCGGGCTCACCGTGCCCGCCACCGACCGTCGCGACGGCTGGCGGTACGCCCACTGGCTGGTGTCGCACGCGCCCGACCACGGGGTGAAGCGGGTCCGCTTCGCCGGCCTGGAGTGGACCGCCGAGAACGGCACCTGGGCCAAGGTCTCCGACGGCCGCCCGGCCGACGGCCAGGTGCTGGCGGAGGTCTTCGCCGAGGGCTGACCCCGGTCGCCGGCACCTCGCGGCCCCGACGCGGACGCCGGTCTACCGGTGTCGCCCGGCCCGAGGCCCGAGGCCCCAGCTCAGGGGCGGGTGCCGGCCACCCGGCGACGGACCTTCTCCAGGACCGGCTCCGGCAGCTCGGCGGCGTCCAGCAGCCGGGGCAACAGCTCCGGTTCGAGGTTCATCGCCCGGAACACCTCGCCGACGGTGACCCCGTGCGCGGGCCGGTCCACCACCTCGACCGGGTCGCCCGCGCCGACCTCGCCCTCGCGCAGCACCCGCAGGTACGCCCCGGGCGCCGCCCGCACCGTGAACCGCTTGATCAGGTCGGGTACGCCCCAGAACCCGGCGAAGGTGGTGCAGGGGGTACGCGGCTTGGTCACCTGGAGCACCGCCGAGCCGATCGCCCACAGCTCGCCGATGACCGCCCCGGTCACGTCCACCGCCGAGGTGGTCAGGTTCTCGCCGAACCCGCCGGGCGGGACGGTGCGCCCCAGCTCCGCCGACCACCACTCGGCGTCCTCCCCCGCGTACGCGTAGACCGCCTGGTCGGGGCCGCCGTGGTGGGCCCGCTCGCCGATGAAGTCGCCGGCGACCCCGTCGGCGCGCAGCAGCACCGGACCGTCGACCGGTCGCTTGTCGATGCCGGTGCGGCCGCTCGCGTCGCCCGCCCACTCCGCCTCGGTCACCACGCCGAGGTTCACCGCCGCCAGCCTGCCCGTCATGGCGCAGAGCCTAGCCGTGGACGCCGGGTCCGGGGCACCCGCCGATCCACCGTCGGCTCAGCCCTTGGCGGCGCCGGCCGGCCCTCGACGGGCGCGCAGCTCAGCCCTTGACGGCGCCGGCGACCAGCCCGGAGACCATCCGGCGCTGCACCAGCAGGAAGAAGACGATCACCGGCAGGGTGAACAGCGTCGAGGCGGCCATCACGGACCCCCACGCGGTGTCGTCCCGGCCGAAGAAGAAGGTCATCGCCACCGGCAGGGTGTACTTGTCCTGGTCGTTGACGAAGGTCAACGCGAAGATCAGCTCGTTCCAGGCGGTGATGAAGGAGAAGATGCTGGTCGCGACCAGGCCCGGCGCCACCAGCGGGAAGAGGATCCGGCGGAAGATCTGGGCTCGGCTGGCCCCGTCGATCGCCGCGGCCTCCTCCAGCTCCTTGGGCACCGCGGCCACGAAGCCGCGCAGCATCCAGACCGCGAACGGCAGCGAGAAGCCGAGGTAGGTCAGGATCAGGCTGGGCAGGGTGTTGTAGAGACCGAGCCGCTGGATCATCAGGAACAGCGGGATGACCAGCGCCTCCAGCGGGATCATCTGCACCACCAGCAGCATGATCAGGAAGCTGGTCCGGAGCGTGAAGCGGAACCGGGCCACCGCGGTGGCCGCGAGCAGCGCGACCAGGCCGCTGAGCAGCACCGTGCTCACCGCCACCAGAGCGCTGTTGAGGAAGAAGTCGGCGAACGTCACGCCCGGGATCAGGTTGCCGGTGAGGATCTCCCGGTAGTGCTCCAGGGTCGGTTCGGCCGGCACCGGCCGGGGCGTCGACGAGAAGATCTCCCGGTTGGGCTTCAGCGACGTGGCGACCATCCAGTAGACGGGGAAGGCGGCGAAGAGCGCCACCAGCAGGCCCGCGCCGTTGAGGGCGACCCGCTTCACCATCGCGCCGCGCCTCACGCGTCCTCCTCCTGCTTGAGCACCATGCGGACGTAGAGACCGGTCACCACCAGCAGGATCAGGGTGAGGATGACCGCGATCGCGGAGCCCACGCCGTACTTGGGCGGCGGCGAGAAGGCCTCGGCGTACGAGTAGATGGAGAGCATGAACGTCGGCCGGTCCTGGGTGCCGCCGGCCAGCACGAACTGCTGGGTGAAGACCTTGAAGTCCCAGATGGTGCTGAGCACGATCAGGATCCCGAAGACCGGCCGCAGCAACGGGAAAGTGATCTTCCAGAACACCTTCCACGGCCCGGCCCCGTCGACCCGGGCCGCCTCGTGCAGCTCGCTCGGCACGCTCTTGAGCCCGGCGAGCACGCTCACCGCGATGAACGGGAACGAGTGCCAGACCACCACCAGGGTGAGGATGGTGAAGAAGAGCAGCGGCGAGTTGAACCAGCCGTACCCGGTCCAGTCGCTGCGGCCGAAGAGCGTGGTCGACAGCCCGTCGGGCAGCTTGTTGAACAGCCAGGTGACCAGCCCGCTGGTGTCGTCGAAGATCCACTTCCAGACGATCGTGCCGGTCAGCGCCGGGGTGGCCCAGGCGAGCATGACGCAGCTCGCCACGAAGGTGGCCATCCGCCGGCCGAGCCGGTTGAGCAGCAGCCCGACCAGGGTGCCGAGGATCATCGTCAGCACCACGTTCGCGGCGGCGAAGAGCACCGTGTTGCGCAGCACCGTACGGAAGAACGGGTCGCCCAGGATCTGGGTGTAGTTGCCCAGCCCCACCCACGGCCACTCCCGGTCGCCGCGCAGCTGCCGGACGCTGTCCAGCTTGTAGAACGACATCGCCACCACCTGGCCGAGCGGCCAGAGCAGCAGCACCCCGATGACCACCAGGCAGGGCAGCAGGAGCAGGTACGGCAGGCGGTCCACGTGGGGCCGCCGCCGTGCGGAGGTCTTCCGCACGGCGGCAGTCCCGGTGGGCTTGGTCAGGGTGCTCACTTGGCGTTGAGAATGCTTTCCATTTCGGCGGCGGCGTCGGCGGTGGCCTGCTCGACCGTCTTCTGGCCCTTCATCACCGAGCTGTTCATCGCCTGGGTCACCGTCTTGGTGCGGCTGACCTCCACCCACTTCGGGGTCAGCGGGGTGACCTTGGTGTTCTGCATGGTGGTGGCGAACGCGGCCATGATCTTGTCGTTGGCGTACTCGCCGCCGCTGACCAGGTCGGAGTAGACCGGGAAGAAGTTCAGGCTGCTGGCGAAGGTCTTCGCGTTCTTCTTGTTCAGCAGGACGGTGAGGTAGTCCCACGCCAGGTCCTGCTTCTTGCTGTCCTTCCAGAGGGCGACGTCCGAGCCGCCGGCGAACGCCGGGGCCGGCTTGCCGTCCGGGCCGGGGATCGGGAAGGTGCCCCAGACCTTCTCGATGTCGGGGTTGTCCTTCTTGATGGCGCCGCCCTGCCAGCTACCGCCGAAGGCCATCGCCGCCTTGCCGGTGGCGAACTGGGTGCGGGCGTCGATCTCGTTCCAGCCGGCGGCGGCCGGCGGAGCGACCTTGTGCACGGTGACCAGGTCGGTCCAGAACTTGACCGCCTTCTGCGCCTCGGGGGTGGTGTAACCGGACTTCCAGGTGCCGCCCTGGTTGGTGGCGATCTCGCCGCCGGCGCCCCAGAGGAACGAGTAGAAGGGCAGCTCGGAGTTGCCCGGCAGCGCGATGCCGTAGGTGCCCGGCTTCTTGGCCTGCACGGCCTTGGCGGTGGCGACCAGCTCTTCCCAGTTCGTCGGCGTCTTCACGCCGGCCTCGGCGAACCAGTCGGTGCGGTAGTAGATGCCGCGGACGCCGGCGTACCACGGGATGCCGTACTGCTTGCCGTCGAGCTGGGCGTTCTTCACCAGGTCGGGCAGGATGTCCTTGCTCTCCGCCCAGCCGGACATCTTCCCGGTGACGTCGGCCAGCGCCTCCTGGGCCGCCCAGCCCTGGGTCTCGGTGTTGCCCAGCTCGGTGACGTCCGGCCCCTCACCACCGGCGAGCGCCGCCTGGAACTTCTTCGGCGCCTCCAGCCAGGGGATGTACTGGACGACCACGTCGGTGTCGGGGTGCTTCTGCCGGAACTCGGTCTCGACGCCGTCGAGGAACTTCGTCTGGGCGTCGCTGCCCTCGCCCATCATCCAGACCGTGAGCTTGCTCTTGTCGGCCGCTTCGTCGTCGCCGGAGCCCCCGCAACCGGCGAGCACCATCGCGGCCGAGGCCACGACGGCGGTGACCGGGGCCAGCCGCTTCCACCTGTTCACGCCACTTCTCCCTCGCGCCGTCTGGCAGTAACCTTCTCTGCCGCACCCTAGTAGGAAAAATTCCTTTACGACAGGGGCGGGTTCCGGGCGAGGCGACGGTACCGCAGCCGGCGGGTCGGGGAGCAGACCCGCTCCGGGTACGCGGACGGGCGCCCGACCTCAGGGTCGGGCGCCCGTCGAAGAGCGTTGTCGCTGCTCTTACCGGTGGGTGACGCTGCGGCGGCGACCCACGCCGGCCACCAGGGCCACGGCGATGGCGGCCAGCACGACCTGCACCAGCAGTTCCATCCAGTCGATGCCGGCGGTCTCGGTGGCGATGCCCATGGCCCGCGCCAGCACGGTGCCCAGCAGGGCCGCGCCGATACCGATCAGCATGTGCAGCCAGATCGGCATGTTCTGCCGGCCCGGCACGACCAGGCGGCCCAGCGCGCCGACGATGAGACCGACGACGATGGCGGTGACGATGCCCCAAACGGTGAGCTCCACGACCGTCCTCCTTCGGTAGGTATGACACACGATGTGTGATTCTTGGCGTGATCGATAGGTTCCCGATCCCGCGATTCCCCAAACCGACTCCGGGTGCGATCTGGTCGAGACCCGCCGTGAACTGCGCTTTCCTCGCAGCCGTCGGCTTCGCCAGCCGGCAGGCGTCGGCCGGGATTCCGGGGCGCGGACGCGAGCGGGCGCCCGCCCCCGAGGGGTACGGGCGCCCGCTGAGCGTGCGTTGTGCTGGATTACCGGTGGGTGACGCTGCGGCGACGACCCACGCCGGCCACCAGGGCCACGGCGATGGCGGCCAGCACGACCTGCACCAGCAGTTCCATCCAGTCGATGCCGGCGGTCTCGGTCGCGATGCCCATGGCCCGCGCCAGCACGGTGCCCAGCAGGGCCGCGCCGATACCGATCAGCATGTGCAGCCAGATCGGCATGTTCTGACGGCCCGGCACGACCAGGCGGCCAAGAGCGCCGACGATGAGACCAACAACGATCGCGGTGATGATGCCCCAAACGGTGAGCTCCACGGTCGCCCTCCTTCTGAAGATTGAGTCACACGGTGTGTGTGGTTCCTGTCGTGACCGCTAAATTCCCGACCGTCCGAAAATCCAAACCGACTCAGCGAAACGGCTGTCGCCCCCGGTCGATACGCAACCCCCGCGTCGATTGCCGCGCAGCACGACAAACCCGCAGCTCAGGCCGCATCGGCCGACACCGGGCGGGGCCGTGGCGGCCACCGGAAATTTCGCGGGTACGACCGGCGGCACGCACGCGAAACGGCCGGCACCCCCGCAGGAGGATGCCGGCCGTCAGCGGTCCCGCTACTTCTTGCCGGGCGCCTTGGCGTCGCCGGAGTCGGAGGAGAGGGCGGCGATGAAGGCCTCCTGGGGGACCTCCACCCGGCCGACCATCTTCATCCGCTTCTTGCCTTCCTTCTGCTTCTCCAGCAGCTTGCGCTTCCGGCTGATGTCACCGCCGTAGCACTTGGCGAGCACGTCCTTGCGGATCGCCCGGATTGTCTCCCGCGCGATCACCCGGCTGCCGATGGCGGCCTGGATCGGCACCTCGAACTGCTGGCGCGGGATCAGGTTGCGCAGCTTGGCCGCGATGGTGACCCCGTAGTTGTACGCCTTGTCCTTGTGCACGATCGCGCTGAACGCGTCCACCGGCTCGCCGTGCAGCAGGATGTCGACCTTGACCAGGTCGGACGCCTGCTCACCGGAGGGCTCGTAGTCCAACGAGGCGTAGCCCTTGGTGCGGCTCTTCAACTGGTCGAAGAAGTCGAAGATGATCTCCGCGAGGGGCAGGGTGTAGCGCAGCTCCACCCGGTCGGCGGAGAGGTAGTCCATGCCGAGCAGGCTGCCCCGGCGGCCCTGGCAGAGCTCCATCACCGCGCCGACGTAGTCGTTCGGGGTCAGCACGGTGGCGCGCACGACCGGCTCGTACACCTCGGCGATCTTGCCGGTGGGGTACTCGCTCGGGTTGGTCACCACGATCTCCTGGCCGTCCTCGGTGATGGCCCGGTAGACCACGTTCGGCGCGGTGGAGATCAGGTCGAGGTTGTACTCCCGCTCCAGCCGCTCCTGGATGATCTCCATGTGCAGCAGGCCGAGGAAGCCGCAGCGGAAGCCGAAGCCGAGTGCCCCCGAGGTCTCCGGCTCGTAGTCGAGCGCGGCGTCGTTGAGCTTGAGCTTGTCGAGCGCCTCACGCAGGTTGGGGTAGTCCGAGCCGTCGATCGGGTAGAGGCCCGAGTAGACCATCGGCTTCGGGTCCTTGTAGCCACCCAGGGCCTCGGTCGCCGGCCGCGAGTTGATGGTGACCGTGTCACCGACCCGGGACTGCCGGACGTCCTTCACACCGGTGATCAGGTAACCCACCTCGCCGACGCCCAGGGCGTCGGCCTTCACCATCTCCGGCGAGATGACGCCGATCTCCAGCAGCTCGTGCACCGCCGCGGTGGACATCATCTTGATCCGGTCGCGCGCGCTGATCCGCCCGTCGATCACCCGGACGTAGGTGACCACGCCCCGGTAGACGTCGTACACCGAGTCGAAGATCATCGCCCGGGCGGGCGCGTCGGCGTTGCCGACCGGCGGCTTGAACTGCCGGACGATCTCGTCGAGCAGGTACGGCACGCCCTCGCCGGTCTTGCCGGAGACCTTGATGCAGTCCGCCGGGTCGCCACCGATCAGGTGGGCCAGCTCCTCGGCGTACTTCTCCGGCTGGGCGGCCGGCAGGTCGATCTTGTTGAGCACCGGGATGACGTGCAGGTCGTTCTCGAGCGCCAGGTAGAGGTTGGCCAGCGTCTGCGCCTCGATGCCCTGCGCGGCGTCGACCAGCAGGACGGCGCCCTCGCAGGCGGCCAGCGAGCGGGACACCTCGTAGGTGAAGTCGACGTGGCCCGGGGTGTCGATCATGTTGAGCACGGCCTGCTCGCCGGCCCGGTCGCCCTCCCGGATGGTCCACGGCATGCGGACGGCCTGGCTCTTGATGGTGATGCCGCGCTCGCGCTCGATGTCCATCCGGTCGAGGTACTGCGCGCGCATCTGCCGGGGGTCGACCACGCCGGTGAGCTGCAGCATCCGGTCGGCCAGGGTCGACTTCCCGTGGTCGATGTGGGCGATGATGCAGAAGTTCCGGATGCGCGCCGGGTCGGTGGAACCAGGAGCGTTCGCGCCGGGATCGAGCTTCGGTGGCACAGCGGTCCGTTCTGGTCGGCTGACGTGAGCGGGCCGGCGCGCCGCCGGCCCCCTCTATGCTCCCACGTCGCTCGGGACGCGGTCCGATCACACCTGGGTGCCGCGGCTCACCGCCGGGCGGCCCACCCCCGGCCTTCCCCAGCCGGGCCGGGTCACTCCTCCCAATGCCCGCCCGGCCCGTGCCGGCCCTCGGCCCGGCCGCCTCCGAACCCCCCTGTGGAAAACCCCCTCCCCTCCTCTCCGCCCTCGCCCCGCCCCCACCCCGTCCCGCGATCTTGCACTTATGGCCCTCGATGTGCGCCTTATGACCGAAAAGTCAGGGCAGAAAGTGCAAGATCGCGGGAGGGGCGGGGTGGGCGGGGCGGGGGGCCGGGCGGGTCACTCCTCCGGCGGCTCGACGAAGAGCGCGGCCAGCCGGGGCAGCCGGCGCCGGGCCTCGTCCTCGTCGTCGAAGTCCCAGAAGTCGTTGAGGTCGGGCACCGCGACCGGGTCCCGCTCCGCCGGCAGCTCGGTCGCGGTCGCCTTCCGGTACGCCTCCCACGGCACCGTGAGCATGTCCTCGCACTCGAACTCCTCGCCGCTGAGCGCGGCGGACCGCACCCGGGGCAGCTCCGCCAGGGAGTCCGGGTCGCTCACCGCCCGGGCGAACACCGTCCGGCCCTGAGTCATCAGCCAGCCCCGGAAGTACTCGAAACCGTCGTCCGAGGCGCCCCCGTTGATCAGGTAGGCCGCGCCCCAGAGGTCGACCCGGTAGGAGGCGGACAGCACCCGCTGCTGGTGGCGCGCGTACCCGACGATGTCCTCCGGGTCCCGCTCGGCCAGCAGGGCGACCGCGCGGGCGGCGACCGCGTCGCCCTCTCCCCCGGCGCCGGCCCGCGCCTCGTCGATCAGCTGCCAGAAGTCGTCGGTCCTCATGGCCTGGCAGTCTCCCAGACCCGCTCCCGGGCACGATCCGGCAGCGGGAACATGGCGGCGAGTCGCGGGTACCGGCGGGCCAGTTCGGCCCGGTCGCCGAGATCCCACCGCTCGTCGACGGGGTCGGGCGAAGAACCCAGCTCCCGCCCCCGGGCCTCGACGGCCTCGTCCAGGCCCTCCTCCTCGCCGGTGACCCGCTCGTACGCCTCGTCCGCGACGTAGTCCAGGCACTCCCACTCCGGCCACTCGTCCTCCGCCCACTCACGCGGGTGCCGGCCGGCGAGGCGACGCACCTGCGGGAGGTCGGCGAGCGCGTCCGGGTCGTCGGCGACCCGCTCGAAGGCCGCCCGGCCGAGCCCGACCAGCCAGGCCTGGAAGTAGTGGAAGCCGTCGTCGGAGCAGAGGCCGCCGCAGATCAGCAGCGCCGCGCCCCAGTGCCGCCAGGTGTCGACCCGGCCCCGCAGCTCGTCGAGCCGGACGGCGAAGTCCACCGCCTCGCCGGCGGGCCGCTCGGCCAGGCGGTCGGTGAGCCAGGCCAGCCGCTCGTCTCCGCTGGCGGTGACGGCGGCGGACCGCTCGATCAACGCCCAGAACTCGTCCATGCGCATTGGGCGGATGCTGCCAGCGCGGTACGACAGGAAGCCGGGACGGGCGGCGCGGCTGGGCGGGGGCGCACCGGCGGGGCAGCATGGTGGGCGTGCCCGCGCTCCCGGTGCCGTACCACGCCACCGCCGTCCGGCCGGACTGGTCGGCGCTGCCCGCCGGGCTGCGCGCCGCGGTGGTGGACCGGCTCGGCGCGCCGGTGGTGTCGGCGCGGACCGCGACAGCGGGTTTCACCGGCGGGTTCGCCGCCCTGCTGACGGGCGCGGACGGCCGCCGGATCTTCGTCAAGGCCGCCGACCTGACCCACCAGCGGCACCTGGCCGACTGGTACGCCCGGGAGGCGGCGGTCCTCGCCCGGCTCCCGGCCGGCCTGCCGGTCCCCCGCCCACGCTGGGCGCTGACCGCGTCCGGCTGGTACGCGCTCGCCCTGGACGCCGTCGACGGCCGCACGCCCCGGCTGCCCTGGGACCGGACCGAGCTGGACGCCGTCCTCGCCGGGTACGCCGAGCTGGCCGCCGCGCTGGCCGACCCGCCCACCGAACTGGTCGCCCTCGGCCTGCCCCGCCTGGCCGACCTGGCCCGCGACGACATCCTGTGGTGGGGCGAGGTGGCTGCCGGGCGCGAACCGCCGCCACCGATGCCGGCTGCCGCGCACGGCCGCCTGCCCGAGCTGGTCGCACTGGAGTCCCGGCTGCCCGGGTACGCCGCCGCCGGCCGCGGCCTGGTCCACGGCGACCTGCGGATGGACAACGTGCTGCTCGACGCCGGCGGGCGGGCCTGGTTCTGCGACTGGAACTGGGTCTGCCACGGCCCCGCCTGGTTCGACCTGGCCGGCCTGCTGATCACCGGGTACGCCGACGGGCTGCCCGTGGACGCGATCTTCGCCGGCCATCCGGCCACGGTCGGCGCCCCGCCGGACGCCCTCGACGTGACGCTGGCCGCACTGGCCGGCTACTACCTCACCTCCGCCGCCGCCGGCCCGCCACCGGCCCCACCCGTCCCGCACCCCGCACCGGCGGTCTCCCCGCACCTGGGCGCGCACCAGCGGTTCAGCGGGGAGCAGGCGCTGCGCTGGCTGGCCGTCCGGCGGGGCTGGAGCTGAGTCGTTTTGGCTCGTCCCGACCGACCTGGTAACCTGGCTCTTCGCGCAGCGATGACGCCTGCTTGTCGCGCGCAGAAGCAGACCAAACCGAGCTATCAAGACGAGGCTGTCGCGTGGCGAACATCAAGTCCCAGATCAAGCGCAACCGGCAGAACGAGAAGCGCCGGCTGCGTAACAAGTCGGTCAAGTCGTCGCTGAAGACCGCCATCCGGAAGTTCAACGAGGCTGCGGAGGCCGGTGACGCCGAGAAGGCCACCGTTCTCATGCGTGACGCGGCCCGCAAGCTGGACCAGGCCGCCAGCAAGGGCGTCATCCACGCCAACCAGGCGGCGAACCGGAAGTCGGCGATCGCGAAGCGCGTCGGCTCGCTCTCGGCCTGACCGAGCGACCTCAGACCTGACCTGAAGCCCCGGGCGTCGCCCGGGGCTTCAGGCTGTCCGCCCTCCGGCACCGGACGGCCCCGCCCGGCGTCCGCCCGCCGGGTGTTGGCGCCGCCGCTCGGGCGTCGGTGCCGCGTGGGGTCTTCCCACCCGCCGTCACGCCTCGATTGACCTCGCCTGATCCACTCCGGTTGCGGCGTGTCGCGGCATCCCCGCAATCAGACACCGCGACACGCCGCAACCGGAGACGATCACAGGTGCCCACCACTCCGTGCGCGCCGGCGTCCCCTGCCCGCAGCGGGTGACGCGGCGTTGGTCCACTCCGTTTGCGGCGTGTCGCGGTGTCGCCGTGCTCGGACAGCGCGACACGCCGCAAACGGAGACGATCACAGGCGCCCACCACTCTCCGTGCGCCTCGGTGCCCTCTCGCCCGCACCGGGGACGCGACGTTCACGAGCCGACTGCGCCGCGAGTGGGCGGGCGGCCGGCAGAGATGCCTCCGCGCAGACGGGGTCGATCAGGTCAGGGTCGGTCGGCGGGGTGGCCGTCCGGGCCGGCGGGCCGGCGCAGCTCCGGCGACCAGTGCGCCTGCTGCCGCTGCCACACCGGAGCGCGCGGGGGCTCGGTGGCGACCACCATGCCGGGCAGGGTCCGAGGTACCCGCGCCCGCCCGACAACCGGCTCCATCTGCCGCCGGAACCGGTCCCGTTCCTGCTCCGGCACGAGCGCCGCCGAGCGGACGACCCGCTCGGCCACCATGTCGTTGAGCTTGACCATCAGGGCCACGGCGGCGGGCAGCACCACCACCGCCCACCAACTCACCAGCTCGGCCAGGGCGAGCAGCACGGCGAGCGCCACCGCGCCTTCGAAGAAGAGGAAGCAGAGCACCCCACCCGGGTTGACGACGCGCAGCCCGAGCGCCCGGGCGTAGAGCGGGCGGTACCGCTCGTCCTCGCCGGGCACGGTGCTCCACGCCGTCCGGGTGGGGCCGGTCACCGGGCGCCGCCCCGCCGGGCGGCCGCGACGGAGAAGACCGCCTTCTCCAGCGCGTACGCCCGGTCGTCCGCGCCGCCCTTGACCGCCGCGTTGCACTCGGCGGCGGCCCGCATCGCCTCGACCAGGCCCTCCGGGGTCCAGCCCCGGGCCCGTTGCTGCGCGTTCTTGATCTTCCAGGCGGGCATGCCGAGGATGCTGGCGAGCTGGTACGGGTCGCCCCGGCCGGCGGCGGCGACCCGGGCCACGGTGCGCACCCCGTCGGCGAGGGCGTCGGCGATCGGCACCGGGTCGACGCCGACGTGCAGGGCCCAGCGCAGTGCCTCCAGCGCCCCCGGGACGTCACCGATCATGGTCGCGTCGGCGACCGTGAAGCCGGTCACCTCGACCCGGCCCCGGTAGTACCGGGCCACCGTGTCGGCGCCGATCCGCCCGTCGGTGTCGGCGATCAGCTGGGAGCAGGCGGCGGCCAGGTCCCGCAGGTCCCCACCGACGGCGGCGATCAGCGCCTCGGCGGCGTCCTCGGTGCACTTCCCGCCGCTTCGGCGGATCTCGTCCCGGACGAACGCCACCCGGTCCCGGTGCCCCTTGAGCTTCATTGCGGGCACCACGGTGGCACCGGCGGCCTTCAGCCCGTCGGCGAACGCCTTGCCCTTCGCCCCGCCCAGGTGCAGCACCACCAGCTGGACGTCCGGGTCGGGGTTCTTCGCGTACGCGAGCAGCGCGGTCGCGAGATCCTTCCGGGCGTCCTGGCCGGCCCGGAGCACCAGCACCCGCCGCCCGCCGAAGAGCGAGGGGCTGAGCATCTCGGCGATCTCGCCGACCGTCAGCGACCCGGCCTGGTACTCGCGGACGTCCACGTCGGGGTCGACGCTGCGGACCTTCGCCACCGCTTCCGTCACCGCGCGCGTGGCGAGCAGCTCCTCATCGCCGAGGACGAGCAGAATGGGAGGGAGGCTGGCGGCGGTCACGCCGCCCATCTTGGCACGCTCCACCGGGCGATCGTGCCTGGTCACCGGCGGCTGTGACGGCGGACCCCGCACTCAGCGCAAATCCAGACATTTACGTTAATGCGGGCCCACCCCCATAATGCGCCTCGATCCGGCGACCCCCTCGACCCGGTCACCGCCGTCCCGGCGCAACTCCCCGCGTCACCACCGCCAGGCCGTGCCGGCCGGTCACCACCGCCACGTCCCCGTCCGTGTCGGTACGCAGCACCCGCACTCCGTTGCGGGCCAGCCGGGCCAGCACCGACGGGCTGGGGTGCCCATAGTCGTTGTCGACGCCGACCTCGACCAGCGCGACGGCGGGCCGGACCGCGTCGAGGAACGCCGGATCCTGGTACGCGCTGCCGTGGTGGGCGACCTTGAGCACCTCGGCCCGCAGGCCGTCGGGCGGCACCCGGTCGAGCAGGGCGCGCTGCTCCTCGGTCTCGGCGTCCCCGGCGAGCAGGATGCGCACCCCGGCCACGGTGGCGCGCAGCACCAGGGAGTTGTTGTTCGGGTCGGACCGGGTGCCGTGCAGCGGGTACGGCGGACCGAGCGCCACCAGCTCCACACCGCCCGCCCGGTACGACCAACCCGCCTCGGTGGCCCGGAGAACAACAGCGCCGGCCGCCGCGACGAGGTCCCGCCCGGCCGCCGGCTCGGCGAGCCCCGGGGTGCGTACCTCGACCACGCGCCGCCCCCGGAAGACCCCGGCGACACCGCCCACGTGGTCGGCGTGGAAGTGGCTCACCACCAGCAGCGACACCTCCCGTACGCCGAGTCGGCGCAGGCAGCCGTCCACGGCGGACGGTTCCGGGCCGGCGTCGACCACCACGGCCCGACCGGCCGCCACCGGCAGCACCAGCGCGTCACCCTGGCCCACCGCGCAGCCGACGATCAGCCAGCCGGCCGGCGGCCACCCGCTGGCGAGGATCCGGACGGGCAGGGTCCCGAGGATTACCGCGGCGGTGCCGACCGCCACCAGCCGGCGCACCACCGGCCGCCGGGTGGCGAGCAGCAGCGCCACGGTCAGGCCGGCCAGCAGCAGCGCACCCGGCACCCCGCCGGGCCAGGGCAGCGTGCCCGCCGGCAACCGAGCGCCGACCCGGGCGACGGTCACCAGCCACCAGGCCGGCCAGCTCGCCAGCCAGGCGGCGAACTCGGCGCCGGCCGGCCACACCGGCGAGACGGCGGCGGCCAGCACCCCGAGCACCGTGGCGGGCGCGATGGCGGGCACCGCCAGCAGGTTCGCCGGCACCGCGACCAGGCTGACCGTGCCGGAGATGCCGGCCACCACCGGCCCGCAGGCGAGCTGCGCCGCCGCCGGAACGGCCAGCGCCTCAGCCAACCCCGCAGGTACGCCCCGGCGGCGCAGCGCGTCCCGCCACCTCGGCGCGAGCAGCAGCAGTCCTCCGGTGGCCAGTACGGAGAGCGCGAAGCCGGCGTCCCCGGCCAGTTCGGGGTCCACCAGGACCAGGACAGCCACTGCGGCGCTCAGCGCGGGCAGCGCCGCCCGGGGACGCCCGGCGGCCAGCGCGGCCAGCCCGATCGCCCCCATGGTCGCGGCCCGTACCACGCTCGGCGAGGGTCGCACCAGGATCACGAAGCCGACCAGGGCCAGCCCACAGAGCACCGCCGCCACGCCCGGGCCGGCCCGCGCCCAGCGGACCAGCAGCAGTACCGCACCCACCACGATCGCCACGTTGGAGCCAGAGACGGCGTTGAGGTGCGTCATCCCGGTGGCCCGGAAGTCCTCCTCCACGGTGGCCGGCAACTGGCTGGTGTCCCCCACCACCAGCCCAGGAAGCAGCCCGCCCTGGTCGTCCGGGAGCGGGGCGCAGGCCCGTTGCAGGCCGGCGCGGAGCGTACCGGCGGCCCGCTGGAGCCACGGCGGTGGACCGTGCGCCACCGGCGGACCCGGCACGATCAGCACGGCGGCGGTCAGGTCTCCCCCGCGCGGCGCGGTCAGCCGCCCCTCGGCGGTGAGCCGCTGCCCCGGCAGCCGCCCGCGCCATGCCGGGTCGGTGGCCAGCACCAGTACCCGTACCGGGGCGCTCACCCGCCGGCCGTCGGAGTCGCTGAGGCGGGTCAGCTCGGCGGTCACCAGCAGGGTCGCCGGTCGACCGGGAGCGCCACGGATCGGGCGGGGATCGTCGCGGAGCACCAGCTCAGCGGTGACCCGGACCCGGTCGTCAACCAGGGCGCGCAGCGGGGCGGCGTCGCGCACGTGCAGGCGGGCGGCGGTGGCGCTGGCGCCGCACACCACCCCGATCAGCACTGCGACGGCGATCCAGCCGTACCGGCGGACGGGCCCGGCCGGACGGCCGAGCACGCCGAGCAGGTGTGCGGCGCCGAGGGCGGCGAGACCGGCGGCGGTGGCGGCGAGTAGCGCCGCCGACGGCGCGGTGAGGTGCAGACAGGCCAGCGCGGCCAGCCATGCCGCCACCGCCAGGCCGGCGAGCCGCAGGTCCGGCGGCTCGCCGGACGGCTCCGCTACCGGTGTGTTTCCACGGTTCTTTGCGCCGCCGGCATCCTCCACTGTCGGCCTCACACCGTCACCAGGTCCTTGAGCTGCTCGTAGCGGGCGTCGCCGATGCCCTCGACCTGGCGCAGGTCACCGACCGAGCGGAACCCGCCGTGCTGGTCGCGGTGGGTCAGGATGCGCTGGGCGAGCACCGGACCGACCCCGGGCAGCCCGTCGAGCTGCGCCAGCGTCGCGGTGTTGAGGTTGACCCGACCGCCCGGAACGGCCGGATCACCGCCGGCCGGGGGCGCGGCGGCGCCGGGCTGGCCGGGTGGCGCGGAGACCCCGACCAGGATCAGCTCGCCGTCGGCCACCTTGCGGGCCGGGTTGAGCAGGGCCACGTCCACGCCGGGAAGCGCGCCACCGGCCGCCTGCACCGCGTCGGCGACCCGCGCGCCGGCCGGCACCCGCACCAGGCCAGGGCGGCGTACCTTGCCGGCGACCGCGACGACCAGTTCGCCGGAGGGCGTCGCGGTCGCCTCGGGAGCGGTGGACACCTCGGGCGCGGACACCGACGCCACCGGGCGGACCGGCTCGGCCTGCGGCCGGGACCGCCAGGCCCAGAAGCCGGCCCCGAGCACCACGACCACCGCGACGGCGGCCAGCGCCCGCACACCGCGGCGACCGGGATCGAAGGCACCCGGCCCGGGCAGCCGCGACGCCGGGGCGACGGTGGCAACGTCCTCGTCGGGAGGCGGTATCCCGTAGTCGGCCTCATCGGCGGGTGCCCAGGGGGGCGGTGTCGTCGGGGCGGAACGTCGCGGCCGGCCGGACCGGGACGGTGGCGCGGCGAGGTCGGTGGACGGGCCGAGCGGGGATGCGGAAGCCCAACCGGCGACCGGACCGGACCGAGAAGTGGGTGCCGAATCCGCGACGGTGCCGAACCGGGACGCCGGAGCCGACGCAGCGGACGGGGACGCTGGGGCCGACCCAGCGAACGGCCCGGACCTCGACGACGGAGCCGGGTTGGTGCGGGCTGTCGTGGTGGGCCGGGGACGGGACGCGCCGTCCCCCGACGGCGGCGCCCCGGCCAGCCGGAGCAGCCGCTGCCGCACCATCGTCTCCTCGTCTTGTGACACGCGGCGAGGCTAGAGAGGAAAGGGCGGGCGCCACCGGCGGTCGGTCACCGCCTGTGGACGGGGCGGGGCCCTGTGGACAACGCCCTGATCATGCGCCGCCGTGTTATGTGGAATCGCGCATCAGCGGGCCTTCGAAGGGCCTGACGACTGGTGGGATCCAGGCGCACCTGGCCGAGGTGTATGGCGCCGAGGTGTCACGGCAGACGATCTCGATGATCACGGACAAGGAGTCTGAGCCGGAAACAGCAAGGGGCCCTACCCCCTCGCGATGGAGAGAGTCGGGCCCTTGGTGCTACTTCCGTATCGCGCCTACGCCGGGGCCTCGTTGTCCATGACGTGCACCCGTCGCGGCTCGGGCAGCCCGTAGATTTGCGCCCACCACCGGACGACACCGAGGGCGATCCGCTCGGCCACCGGCTTGTTGTCAGCCACTGCCTCGACGGTCATGTTCGTCAGATTTCCGTGCACGCCAGCGGAGATCAATCGACCCTTGGTCTCGTCAGGCATGGGTCCGTCAGGCTCGTTGTACGGGCTGACCGGGGCGGCGTCGTACTTCACCATCACGATCCACGTCTGCCCCTCCTTCATGACGTCAAGGTCGTGACCGAACATCTGGCGCACCTTCCGCACGAGGCCACGGGCGAACGGAGCTGCCTCCTGGATGATCTGCCAGGCTTCCTTAGTGACGGGGTCCATGTCGGCGGGCTCCTCGCGGTTGAGCAGGTACGTGATTGCCAGCCAGTCCTCAACCGTGAGGTTGAGTCGGCGCGGATCTTCACCCACGGCAAGATCCTCTCACGCGACATTTGAGCAGGCAGAGCCCCGGATGGTGACGTCACCGGGTCCTTCTTTGGCGAGCACCGGCGGGCAGTCGACTCGCTGACGCCAGCCTGGCGGCCACCTGAGCGGGCTTGGCGTCAGGCCCCATCTCGGCGGCGACCTCCACCTCGGCGGCGTTCGTCAACACCTTCGGCCGGACGCGGCGAACGGGATGACGGGTGGATTGCCCGAGCGCACGTCAAGGCCTGCTGGTGTGAGGCGGCCGAGGCGGCATGGATGGCCGACGAGCGGAGGACGGAACCAGGCGCAGCAAGGCTGACTGACGGGGGCGCCGGGACTCAAGGGGTTCTACCCCCACCCCCGCCGGTGCTCACGGTCATTGGGCCTGACCCGCTTTGACGGACATCCGAGATCAGGAGCCGGTGGGCTCCGGGAGGATGTCCAGCATCATGGAGAGCATGGGTAAGAAGCGGCC